>JAOUNV010000198.1 GCA_029880775.1 Nitrospinota bacterium
TTTATCCTCAACAGCCCGCACCACTTTCGGGATCACTTCGCCCCCCTTTTCGATCACCACGCTGTCGCCGATCCGAATATCTTTCCGTTCGATCTCATCCATGTTGTGCAAAGTGGCGCGGGAGATGGTGGAGCCGGATACGGATACCGGCGCCAGGATGGCCACGGGGGTCAACGCGCCTGTGCGCCCCACCTGCACCTGGATATCCAGCAGTTTCGTCTGGGCCTGAACGGCGGCGTATTTATAGGCGATGGCCCATCGGGGGAACTTGGAGGTGGCGCCCAATTCCCCACGTAGCCGAGCCGAATCGACTTTCACCACCACGCCGTCGATTTCGTAATCGAGCGAGTCGCGCCGTGTCTGGAACCCGATGATCGCCTCCTTCACCTGGTCCAGCGTCTGACACAAACGTGTGTCTGGCGTCCTGAATCCCATGGCGGCCGTATACTCCACAGCGCCGCCCTGGGTGGCGGTGGCGGGATGATCGATCGGACGGCCCTGATCATCTGTTATGTAGAGGGCGTATAGAAAGATGTCCAGCGGACGGGCGGCGGTTATCCGCGAATCGAGCAAACGTAGCGACCCTGCGGCGCAGTTGCGAGGATTGGCGAAAGGGGGCTGCCCCTCCTCCTCCCTTTTCTCGTTGATCCGCGCAAAAGCGTCGCGGGTGATATACACCTCCCCCCGCACCTCGAACCGATCTGGGACACTCGCGCCTTCAAGGACCGCCGCCCGCCCCACCCGCAGGGGTATGGAGCGAATGGTCCTGACGTTGGCGGTGACATCCTCACCGGTGACTCCATCGCCCCTGGTGGCGCCCAGGATCAGCGCCCCTTTTTCATAGACCAGCGAAACGCTCAGCCCATCGATCTTTGGTTCAACCGTATATTGGAAATCCTCTTGCCCCAGGTTCTTGACCACTCGTTCGTGGAACTTCTCCAGCTCCTCCATGCCATAAGCGTTATCCAGAGAGAGCATGGGTAATGCCGGGTTGTGCCGGACTTGGATAAACTGCTCCGCCGGTTGGCCTCCCACGCGGCGGGTGGGGGAGTCCTCCGTGGCCAGATGGGGGTGCTCCTCCTCCAGCGCCACAAGGCTGCGCATCATGGAGTCGAATTCGGTGTCAGAGATTTCTGGCGAGTTGTCTATGTAATATAAACGCTCATGGCGGCGCAGCTCGTGGCGCAGTCGTTCGATTTCATCTTCAGGTCTGGGCGCCGTGTTCATTGGCCCAGGGGAGCCTTATCGGGCTTCCTCTTCCGGGTCCAGCCGGACGAAGTCCAAAAACGGAAGAATTTCTTTTATCTGCTCGGAAGTCAGCGAGCTGGAATTATCAGGCAACAGGTGCTCTATATCTATCATCTCGTAATGGCCATTCCAGCAGTGGAGTGTGTTCACGCGATTGCCATCCCAGTCTATGACCCTGGTGAAATAGACAGGGCCCTGGCAGCGCGCGCAACGGCCATAAATGAGGTCAAACTTCAGGATCTGATTCATCTCAGTCAAACAAACAAGGTGTTACGTAAAATTGGGTGATTATAACATATGATAGTGGAGGCTGGTGGCGATTCGGTCAACCCTGGATCTGGCCTACAATGGACTGTAAAAACTTTATTCCGTCCTCGCCGCCCAAAAGCTTTTCGCAGGCCCTCTCCGGATGGGGCATCAGCCCGGCCACGTTTCGCTTTTCGGAAAGAACCCCGGCGATTCCACTGATCGACCCGTTAGGGTTGGCTCCGTCATCCACCAGGCCCTCGGCGTCGCAATAGCGCAGCAGAACCCGGTCCTCCACCTCCAGCTTCTTCAGGGTGACATCGTCCGCCACATATCGCCCTTCCATGTGGGCGACAGGCATGGAGAGGACTTCTCCTTTAGGGAGTTTGCCGGTGAAGGGGCTGTTGGCGGTCTCCACCTTCACGTTCACATCATCGCAGATAAATTTCATGGAGGAGTTGTGCAGGAGCGCTCCGGGCAACAGCTTGGCCTCGGTAAGGATCTGGAATCCGTTGCAGATGCCGAGCACCGGTTTTCCTTTGCCAGCGAACTCGGTGACTGCGCCCATTACCGGGGTGAGTGTGGCTATGGCGCCGGCCCGCAAGTAATCGCCAAAAGAGAACCCGCCGGAAAGAAACGCCATATCGTACCCTTCCAGTGTTTTTTTGCCCCACCACACATACTCCGCGTCAAACCCCAGGCGGAACTTGAGGGCATGGAGCAGATCATGATCGCAATTGGATCCCGGAAACCTAACGACGGCAAGCTTCATTTCGTATCTTTCAGGATATGTCTACAATCTGGTAATCTTCGGTCACCGGGTTGGCCAGCAGCTTGTCGCACATGGCCTTCACGGATTTTTCCGCCGAGGTTTTGTCGGCGCCATCGATCTCGATTTCGATGATCTTGCCGATCCGCACGTTGGAGACCTTGGCCTTGTCCAGAGCCCGCACCGCCTGGCGCACCGCCTCTCCTTGGGGGTCCAAAATCCCGTCTTTCAGTCTGATGATCACTAAGGCTTTCATGTCTGTTTCACCGTGGATGATACTCTGCGGCTGACCTCCTGGTATGTCCCGGTAAGGTTGCCCAGATCCTGACGGAACCTGTCCTTGTCCAGGATCTCGCCGCTGTTTGTGTCCCATAGTCGGCATCCGTCGGGGCTGATTTCGTCGGCCAGCAATATCCCTTCCGGGCCGCGTCCGAATTCCAGCTTGTAGTCCACCAACGTAAGGCCGATATCACTAAAAAACTCCACCAGGAGTTCATTGATACGAAGCGCTTCCTTCTCGATATGATCCATCTCCGCGTCGTTGGCCAGGGAAAAAGCCCGGACATGACAGCGGTTGATCATCGGGTCGCCCAGGTCGTCGTCCTTGTAATACAGCTCGATTATCGGCTCGGAGAGTTTCTGGCCGGTGGGAGCGCCCATTCTCTTGGCCAGCGAGCCAGCCACGATGTTACGAATCACCACCTCCACAAGGATGATTTCCACCTTGGTCACCACCATCTCCCGCTCGGAGAGCCTCCGGACAAAATGGGTCTTCACCCCTCGGCCTTCCAGCATCCGGAAAATGTTGGACGAGATGGAGTTGTTGCACACTCCCTTGTCCTCGATGGTTCCCTTCTTCTTGCCGTTAAAGGCGGTGGCGTCGTCCTTGAAATACTGGATCAGCAAGCCGGGATCGTCCGTGGCGAAGAGAACCTTCGCTTTCCCCTCGTGTAGCTTGTCGCCCATCCTGATCTCCGGTTGTTCCATCGCCTACTCGCCGAAAACGTTATTGAATATATGATCCACGCTCTTTAGATAGTAATTGATATCGAAGCATTCTTCAATCAGCTCTTTGCTCAAGGCGCCCCGCACCTTCGGCTCCGCCAGCAAAAGATCCATAAACTGGGCGCGCTCCTTCCAGCATCTCATGGCGGCCCGCTGCACTATCAGGTAGGATTCTTCCCGGCTCAGCCCGGTCTGGGTCAGCTCCAGCAGCATACGCTGGGAGAAGATCAGCCCGTTGGTTCTCTCCATATTCTCCAACATCCTGTCTGGATAGACAAGCAACCCATCCATGATAAAGTTTGTTTTGTGGAGCATCGTGTCCACCAGGGATGTGGAATCTGGGATGATCACTCTCTCCGCCGAGGAGTGGGAGATGTCCCGCTCGTGCCACAGGGCCTGGTTTTCATATGCCACCTGGGCGTTGGCCTTCACCACCCGCGCCAGGCCGGTGATGTTCTCCGCCGATACAGGGTTTCGCTTGTGAGGCATGGCGGAGGATCCTTTTTGTCCCTTGGCGAAGGGTTCCTCCACTTCCAGCACTTCGGTCCTTTGCAGGTGGCGAATTTCCACGGCGATCTTTTCCAGGGTTCCGGCGGTCACCGCCAGGGCGCTCAAGTATTCGGCATGGCGATCCCGCTGGAGCACCTGGGTGGAGATGTCCGGCGCCTTGAGCCCCAGCTTTTCGCAGACATATTTTTCCACGCTGGGTGGGATGGTGGCAAAAGTGCCCACAGCGCCGGAGACCATCCCCACGCGTACGGTTTCCATGGCCCGTTCCAGCCGCTCTTTGTTTCTTTTCATCTCCGAGTACCACACGGCGACTTTGAGACCGAAGGTGGTGGGCTCGGCGTGGACACCATGGGTGCGGCCAATGCAAACAGTGTCTTTATATTCAAGGGCCTGCTTTTTCAGCGTGGCCAGTAAGGTGTCGGTATTCCCGAGGATCACCTTCATCGCCTCCACCATCATCAGGCTTTGGGCGGTGTCCACCACGTCAGAAGATGTCACCCCACGGTGGATGTATCGCGCCTCGTCCCCCACGTTTTCGGCGACATTGCTTAAAAAGGCCAGCATGTCGTGCCGCAGGTCTCCCTCCAGCTCCGCCACCCGGTCAATATCGAAGGAGGCCTTCCATCGGATGGTCCGCAAAGCTTCCTGTGGAATAACCCCTTCCTCTGCCCACGCCTCGCATATAGCCATTTCCACATTCAACCAGGAGGTATACCTGTTCTCCAGGTTCCAAATGCGTTCCATCTCGGGTCTCGTGTATCTCGGTATCAATTGTCGCTCCTTATTCGATTATCGTCATCGTCAGCGGATCACGTTGGGAGGCGACTTTATACGGTGTCTGCCCACCCAGCGCCGAACCGGCTTCCAGCCGGACCAGGTCCGGATTGTTGTTAGTCTCCGAAAGGTGGGCCAGGGTGACTCCCTGCAGGCCGGAATGGCGCAGCTCTTCTAGCAGCATG
>JAOUNV010000199.1 GCA_029880775.1 Nitrospinota bacterium
ACACCGCATTCCAATGGGTGGGGCAAGACTCCCCCGAGACTCTGGAGGAGAAAAAGGAACTTCTCTTCAGCATTATCAAGCCACACAAAAAAATCAAGTTCAAGTGGACAGATCCGCAAGTCAGCCGTCTGGAGGCGGTGTTCGCCAGGGGGGACAGGAGGCTGGCGGAGGTAGTAGAGGAGGCGTTCCGTCGGGGCGCCAAGCTGGACCCGTGGAGCGAATACAGGGACATGGACGTGTGGCAGGCGGCGTTTACAACCACCGGGATCGACCCCGCCCAATACGCCAACCGCGATTTTCCCATCGGCGAGCCGCTGCCCTGGAGCCACCTGGATACCGGGCTTTCCGAAGAGTATTTCCGAAAGGAGTACCAGCTTTCCCTGGAAGGTGAAGTGACCGGTGATTGCAAGGTCTCCCGATGCCTGCTGTGCGGGCTGGACCCGAAGACATGCTTCCAGCCAGGTAAACCTAAGGATCCGGAGCCGGGAGAAACGATGGCCCCACCTATGCCTGAGCCCTCGCCCTCAGCGGCGCCGCCGGTGAAATTCAAATACAGGCTCACATACCATAAAAAGGAGTCTGGCAAGTTCCACTCCCATCTGGAGACCATGGCCATCATTCAGCGGGCTTTTCGGGCGGCGGGGCTGGAAGTGGCTCACTCGGAGGGGTTCCACCCTCAGCCGAGGATATCATTCGGCCCGGCGTTGCCTGTGGGGGTGGAGAGCGCCGAGGAACTTTTGGATGTGGAATTGCTCAAGTACATGGAGCCTTGGACTGTGTCGGGAAAACTAAACACCTCCCTGCCGGATGGTTTCCATTTCGTGGAGGCGACCCAGATCGGGCCGAAGGAAAAATCTATCAGCGCCGCAACCCATGGTTTCACCTTCCGGGTAAAGCTGCATGCGCCAGACCGGGAGACGTTCCAGCTCGCCGTGGACACCTTCATGGCGGCGGCCTCTGTCCCTGTCCAGCGGGAGGGAAAAAAGGAAAAGGATATAAGGCCCATGGTCGAAAGCCTCCTTCTGGAGCCGGAGAGCATGGATCTGATTTTCATAACAAAAATCGACCCGACCGGCGGGTTCGCCAGACCGGACGAAGTGGTCATGGCCCTGTTCCCCAAGAGGGACGTGGCCGTGGAGCGAATGGTAAAGCTCTCCGCTCACATGAACTGACACCGCAGGGCCAATCCGGCCACCTGATTAATTTTCGCCCATGCTGAATTATCCTTGACACCCGCCATTCATAACATTATTATCGTCAGCATACACCGTCCTGCATGGCGGTCGCCCCCCGGGAGCGTTCGCTGGAAGTTATTCGTTATGGAAAATCAATTATCAGAAGCCGTAGCCTTGCTTGCAAAAGCCGGAGCCCCGGCGTGTATCACCTCCTCCACCGGAGAGCTGATCTTCGCCAATGGGCCGATGAAAGCCGCCATTGGCTCCTGGGAGGATGCTGTGTACAGGTGCGCCTGGATAAATAGCATGCCGGATAAAAGCTGCCCGGAATGCGCGGAGATCCCGACACTGGCGGGCCGCTGCTTTTTCACCAGGGAGGATCAATACCACCTGGCGGGGGCGGTGCGTCTTTCCGGAGCGCAGGGAGCCTTGGCGAGGCTTTACCTGAAGGCGGGGCAAAAACAGGATAAGCGGACAATAAACGCCATTGGCGCCCTTGTCTCCATGGGGATGGACAGCGGCCACCGGGGATTGGACCAGCGGATATCATGGCTTTCGGCGGCCAGGCTCCACTCTGTGATAGACACCGCCGCCGCGGAGTTCGGGCTGGGCGCGACCGTGCAAAACGTGGTTGATCCCGACAAGGTTTTAGGCTCAACGGCGCCTCTGGTGCTACGCTGCGCCGTATCCCAGCTTCTGCGCCAGCTGGCGCTTGCCAAGCCTGTGGGGAGTATTCTGGTCGGTTACATGCCCAGAGGGCGCTTCGCCGACGGGACGCAATCCCAGGCTTTAGTCTTTCATATGCAAAGTTCCATCACCGGGAAAAAGGCTCTTAAAAGCCGACTGGGCGCCATCCGGTTCAGGCTACAAAGCTACTTCGCGCTTCTCCCCTCCGTCACCGGGTACCGCACCCCAGCCCCCGACATTTCCAGCCATGGATGCGAGATAGAGGCGCGTCTTCCCATCCACGACCCGATAGAGAAAGTCGCCGAACCGGAAGATGGCGGGGTGCTTGAAGGGATGGGTCTCTCCCCCAGGGAGCTTGAGATTGTGGAAATGACTCGCATGGGATATGACAACAAGGCGATCTCCAGTATGCTCGAAATCTCCGAACACACCGTCCGGCAACATCATAAGGCGCTTTATCGAAAGTTTGGAGTGAATAGCCGCCTGGAATTAATATTCGAAAGTTGGGGCGGAAAGTAGCCTTCTGAAAGGAAGACCGCAACCCCGACACGCCGGTTCGTATTATAATCTTCCTTATGAACTTCGAAACCATAAACTGACTATGAGTGACAAGGAAAATCTCCTGCGCTCTCTCCCTGCGGTGGATAGCCTCCTGGCGACACCCAAAGTGGCCGCCTTGATCAAATCCTGGGGAAGGAAATGTATCACTCAGGCCGCCAGAGCGGCGATAGAAACGGCCCGCGCGGCAATCCTGAAAGATGGCGTCAAGCCACCGGAGAACTGGCCGGAGACGATAGTGAAAATAATCGCTGCGGACCAGGAGCCAGCCATGCGCCATGTGATCAACCTCTCCGGTGTGGTATCCCACACAAACCTGGGGCGAGCGCGCCTGGCGGAGGAAGCGGTGGTGGCGGCGGCGGCGGCAGGCGCCTCCAACGTGAACCTGGAATATTCTCTGGAAAGTGGGGGCCGTGGAGAGCGAGACACCCTGGTGGAGAGCCTGATCATGCGGCTCACCGGCGCCGAGGCGGCCACTGTGGTGAACAATAACGCCGCGGCAGTGCTGCTTGCGCTCAACACCCTCTCTTTCGGCAGGAAAACCATTGTCTCCCGGGGGGAGCTGATAGAGATAGGCGGTTCGTTCCGTCTGCCGGAAATAATGGAAAAAAGCGGATGCCACCTGGCGGAGGTGGGGACCACCAACCGGACCCACCTGGCGGACTATGGAAAAGCTATCGACCCCGATACGGCCCTGGCGCTTCGCGCCCACACCAGCAACTTCAAAGTGGTGGGGTTCACCACCAAACCGAAACTTTCCGACCTGGCGGCGCTTTGCCATAAACGTGGGATACCTTTGATGGATGACCTGGGCTCCGGCGCGCTGATGGACCTGGCGGACCTGGGCCTTCCCAGCGAGCCCACCGTAGCCGAGGCTATCGCCCAGGGCGCTGATGTGGTCACTTTTTCTGGCGATAAACTTCTGGGCGGACCCCAGGCCGGTTTGATCGCGGGACGCCGGGAGTATATCGATCGCATCCGCCAAAACCCGCTAAAGAGGGCGCTGCGTCCGGACAAAATGATTCTGGCGGCGCTGGAAGCGACATTGCGCCTGTATATCTGCCCGGAAGTGGCGGCCCAGCATATCCCCACCCTGCGTCATTTATCGCGCCCCTTGGCGGAAGTGCGCCGCACAGCGGAAAGAGCGGCGGCGATAGTGCGAGGCTTTTTCGGGTTGGAAGCGGAAGTGACTGTCATCGACGATATATGCCGCGCCGGCAGCGGAGCTCTGCCGGAAGTGGACATCCCCTCAGCCTCTGTGGCGATACTCCACAGAAAGATGAAACCTAACGAACTGGCGAAGTGGTTCCGGGAGCGGCGAACGCCGGTCATCGGTCGGGTGGAGAGCGATCTCTTCCGGCTGGATATGCGCACCATGGACGAGCCGGAGAGGGAACTGGACACCAGTGGGTGGGGCGATAAGTAGGATTCCCCCTCCCCTCACTCCTTCCCCTTACCCTGGTCAACCTCCTCCATCCGTTTGCGATAGGCTTCCGCGTCGCCGTAATCCACGAATTTGTGATACCGCGAATGGGGGTTCCGCACTTTCCTGGCGTGCTTGATGGGGCACCAGTATTCCTCGGTTCGCGCCGCCACCTCACGAAAATAGGCGGCCACGCCGTTGCCGTAGCCACAGTACGCGCAGTTGAACTTCTCAACGATGTTCAGGTATTCCAGATCAGTCCTGTCGATCACCACAAAATCTGAGCGGGGAACTTTTTTCAAACCATAGATCGGAAAACAGATGGCCTGGTACAAGGTGACACAGAGGTCCAAAAGCCCTATGGGGATAACCATCGAATATATAACCGGCGCCGTCAACATGTCCAGGAGGCTGGCCTCCCTGACAAACCGGAGCAGCCCCGTGCGAAGGCCCCGGTGATAGGCGGCCACGCCTTCTTCGAAAAACACCCTTTTCTCCTGAATACGGTAGCTTAGCATTTCCCCCGCCTTGCCGATCTCCGCTTCCAGCTCTTCCTCCAACGCATGTATTCTCAGCAGAATTGCGCTTATCTTTTCATTCATGGACTTTCCCTAATACCGTTTGTGAAACGCGCCACCCAGGCCACACAATGCCGTATCATACTCCACCTGCACCTCCGGAAGTTGTATAATGGCCGTACCGGTTGTAAACCTTTCAGTGGAGAAGTATCCATGAAACGACGTGAGTTTATAAAATCAGCGGCCCTCGCGGCCACCGCCTCCGGGCTGGGCATGGCTTCCGGATCCAGCAACGCCAACGCCGCAGGGCCGTCCTCCATCCAGTCATATCGACCCTGCGGCGT
>JAOUNV010000200.1 GCA_029880775.1 Nitrospinota bacterium
GGCAGGACGGCCACCTTGCGCCTGGGAGGAAGAGATATGGTGACCGGCGGCGTGTACGCGGCCACGGATGAAAAAAACCGCGTCAGCCTGCTTGAAGGTATCACGGCGGAGGCGCTGGACCTGTCGCTGATCCTGCTAAGAAAAAGGAACTTTTTCGACAAGGAATTCGACGATCTGGCGGCGTTCGAGTACACGCGAGGGAAGATGGGAAAAGTCCGGGTGGAGAAAACCGATGAGGGCCATTGGCGGATAACTTCCCCTGTGGATGCGCCCGCCTCCACCTTGAAAGTGGACGGGATGGCAAAGCGTTTCCTGCGAATCAAGGCTGTTGGTTTTCACGAGGAGGAGGCCGCCGACCTGTCCGGTTATGGCTTGGCCGAACCCCAGATGAAGTTCACCGCGTATTTCTCCAAGGATGATCCTGGCCGGAGCATCGCTCTTGGTTCTGCCACCGAGGGGGGGGCGGTGTATGCCCTGTGGCCGGATGGCAAGAAGGTGGTTCGAGTTATAGAGGAGGTTTTAAAGGATCTGCCCAGCTCGATCATGGATATCAGGAGCCTGTCGCTGGTCTCTTTCGATATGACCCAGGTCACCGGCGTCACCATTGTTTCCGAAGCGAATACTCTGGAGCTGAGGAAACGCCCGTCGAAGGATGGTTCGCCCGATTTATGGGATATAGTCCAGCCCGTGAGGACACCTGCCGACCCGGTGGGGATATCCAGCATCCTTAACGGCATCAGCAGGATGGAGGCCGCCTCGTTTCCCGCCAGGCAGGATGCTATGCGCCAGGCCATGGAGGCGCTTGAGAAACCAGAAATCGATGTGACGCTGAATCGCAAAGAGGGGCCGATCAATATCCGGTTCGCAAAGAGCCCTAAGGCAGGGCAATATTGGGCCGGGGCGGATGGGAACGAGGAAACCCTTCTGGTGGACGAAGTGGCGTTAAGCTCCCTGCGCAAGGGGGTATTCGAGCTGCGGGAGCGGCGCCTGTTGGCCATGCGATCCGATGACGTGGGGAAGGTGCGGATAGAGCGCCTGGGGGAGATGTTCGAAATAGAAAAAAACGGGGATGACTATATGGTCACCATGCCGGAGAGGATTCGGATCCGCCCCGGTGAATGGACCGAATTCTTATGGACCGTACTGGAGCTGCGGTTCGCCGATGTGATCAGTGAAGATCAGCAGGCGCCCGACGACCCCGCCTTCCGGAAAATGGTGATGGCGATTTCTATATTTGGGCCAGACGGGAATCTGCTGGAACGTGTGGAGATAGCCAAGGCGATAGACGACGACAAATGGTACAAGGCCAGGCTGGCCAACCGGCCTGGGCTTTATGACGTGGACTGGTTTTATGTGGAGGACGACATCACGCTGGGCCTGGGGAAGCTGTTGGGAAAGAGTGATCCGAAAGAGAGTGCGACCGGGGTCTTTCCTTGAGGGCGCGCGGATATGTGGATAAAACAAACATAAAGAATAGAGAGAAATGAAAGAAGAGAAGGAATCGGCCATAGAGTTTGTGGATCGCAGAAGGATAAAATCCGCCGACGATACCTGTGATGACGCTTCCGAGGCCGATCTGGAGAGACGCCCTACTATCTTTGGCAAAATGAGGGACGAGGCTCTGGAAAAAGACCAGCGGTTAAGAGAATACATCGCCGCCTACAAGGAGCAGGTGGAGGAGATGGAAAAGGCCCGCAAGCGGCTGGAGGATCAGGCGGATTCCCGCGCCGAGACCAGGTTCGCCGATGTGGTGAGCGAGCTTTTTCCCGCCATGGACGACCTGGACCGGGCTCTGGACGCTGCGCAGAACAATAACGCGGACGAACAGCTGGTGAAGGGAGTGGAGATGGTGCGAAACCGGCTTTTTGCGGTATTGGCGCGGCATGGAATGGAAATGATAGATTGTACTAATGAGCAGTATGACCCGAATGTGGCTCAGGCGGTGGCTGTGGAACCAGTGGATGATGACGCGCTGGACGATAAGGTGGTGGAGCAACTGTCCCCCGGATATCGCATGAGCGGAAGGGTGCTACGGCCTGCCATGGTGAAGGTGGGCCAAAAAAAGAAGGCGGAATAACGAACCGATGATTAAGAGAGATTATTACGAAGTGCTGGAGGTGGAGCGCAACGCCGATTCCGCCACCATAAAGAAAGCCTACCGGAAGAAGGCGTATCAGTTTCATCCGGACCATAACAGCGACAACCCAGAGGCGGAAGAGAAGTTCAAGGAGGCTTCCGAGGCCTACGAAGTGCTCCATGACGGGGAAAAGCGCGATCTATACGACCGCTATGGTCACGATGGGTTAAAACGCTCCGGGTTCAGCGGGTTCCATGGGTTCGAGGATATATTCTCCTCGTTCGGCGATATATTCGAGGATTTCTTCACTGGTAGCGGGCGCAGAAGCCGCTCCCCCAACCAACCGGCCAAGGGGCCGGACCTGCGGTTTGACCTGGAGATAGAGTTCATGGAAGCCGCCCGTGGAATGGAAAAAGAAATCCAGATCGAAAAGATGGTCTACTGCAAAAGATGTGGCGGCACACGCAGCGAGCCAGGATCGAAGCCGGACGTGTGTGGCATGTGCCAGGGGAGCGGCAGAGTCACCCGCTCCCAGGGCTTTTTCTCTTTGGCCACCGCATGCCCGGAGTGTCGCGGCGAGGGGATGCGGATTACCGATCCATGCAAGGATTGCAAGGGCCAGGGCGCCGTGCCGGAAAAGAAAAAACTGGCCGTGAAAACACCTGCCGGGGTGGACACAGGCTCCCGGCTGCGGCTGCGTGGCGAGGGAGGCCCAGGCCAGAATGGCGGCCCACCAGGCGACCTGTACGTGGTGTTGCATGTGAAGGATAGCGATGTGTTCCAGCGTCACGAGGACGATATTGTGGTAACAGCGGAAGTCTCCATCGCCCAGGCGGTGCTGGGAGCTGATATAACTATCCCCACCCTGGAGGGGGAGGATACCTTTTCCGTGCCGACCGGGTCGCAGCCGGAGACGCTCCACCGCCTTTCCGGCAGGGGGATCGCCCGCCTGCATGGTTATGGCCGGGGGGATCTGATAGTGCGGCTGTTGGTGAAGGTTCCCACCAAGGTCTCCAAGGAGGAGGAAGAACTGTATCGCAAACTGGCTGAACTGGACGACTCTTCTGTGCGGCCGCACCACAAAGGATTCTTCGAGAAGCTCAGAGGGTGATGGCGCCAAAGGCCCTGGGGACCTGCCTAGTCCCTGGGGACCTACCTAGTCCCTGGTGATTTTAGTCCCGAGGGACGGCCAGCATCCTGTCCAGCGTCATCTTGGCTCGCAGGCGGATATCCTCCGGCACCGTGATCACGTGCTTCATCTCCACCAACGCTTCATGGATATCCTCCAGAGTGGTCACCTTCATGTTGGGGCAGAGCATATCCTCCGACACCAGGATAAATTCCTTGTCCGGATTCTCCTTGCGCAGTCGGTATAGGATCCCCGCCTCGGTGGCGATGATGAACTTCTTCGCGTTTTCCTTCTTGGCGTATGCGTACATGCCGGAGGTGGAGCAGATGTGATCCGCCAGGTCCAGGATATCTGGCGCGCACTCCGGGTGGGCCACCACTTTTGCCCCAGGATGAGTCTCTTTCATCTCTATCACAGTCTGGGCTTTTAATTGATGGTGTGTGGGGCAGAAGCCTTTCCACCAGTCCACTTTCTTTTTGGTATGACGAGCCACGTACTTGGCCAGGTTCATATCCGGCGTCATGAAGACGCTGTCGCCCGGCAACGAGTTCACCACAGCCACGGCGTTGGCCGAGGTACAGCAGATATCCGATTCCGCCTTCACCTCCGCGGAAGAGTTGACATATGTAACCACGGGGATATCTGGCCCCAGCTCGGCTTTCTTCTCTCGCAGTTTCTCTGGAGTGATCATGTCCGCCATGGGGCAGCCGGCCTCCATATGGGGCAGCAGCACAGTTTTTTGTGGAGACAGTATGGCGGCGGACTCCGCCATGAAGTGGACACCGCAAAAGAGGATCACCTCCGCGTCTGTTCTGGCGGCTTCCATGGAGAGCGCCAGCGAGTCCCCTGCGATGTCGGCGATCTGCTGTATCTCGTCGCGCTGATAGTTGTGGGCCAGCATCACGGCGTTGCGCTCTTTTACCAGGCGGCGGATTTCCTGTTGTAGGTCGGTGGTCTTTTCTGCTATTAAACTCATTGGCTGAAATATCCGGTCAATTTCTATACACTATTCTAACCACTAACCAGGCGCAGGGCAATCGCGGACGCATCGGGCGGCGCGGCCTTGGCCAGATCCGGGAGTTGAGACTTGAAAAAATCCAGCGTTTCCGCCGCATGGTTGTACGCGGCCATCGTCTCCATGATGTTCATGGGCATATATGCGTTTCTGGTGGCCATCGCTCGCGCGCCTGGCCTGAACACGCTTTTCCCCAGCCAGGATTTTTTCCGCGTGGCGCTGATGACCCATGTGGTCCTCTCGTTGTTGATATGGTTTTTAGCGTTCATCATGTTCCTGGCATACCGTGTCACTCCGGAATCCCCCTCTTCCGCCATCGGCAAGATTCCGGCGGTGGGAGCTTACGTCGGCATTGCGATGATTGTCATCACGCCGTTCACCGGCCCGGTCACTCCTATTCTCAATAACTATGTCCCGGTGCTGGACCATGGGCTATACCTTGCCGGAGTGGTGGTGTTTCTGGCCTCAGCTGTGGCAGG
>JAOUNV010000201.1 GCA_029880775.1 Nitrospinota bacterium
TTGTCAAAACTCACCCAAATATAGTTAAAATACAGAACGTAAGAGCGGAATTGGGGTGTTGACATCGCTTAGTTGGGTACGTTTTGACACCCTATGTTATTTATACTAGGTATTGACACTAGCCCACGTATATTGGATAATTGGGGCTCTGAAGATTTGGGTCGAGCCGGGATTATGTAGTGGGTTGCGCCGGTTTACCTTGGGAACGGATTGGGGGTTACGCTCATGCGGGGCTTGAATAGAGGAACAGGCCGTCTGCTGGGCGTTAATCAACCGTTGGTAATACAGTATCTTAGTCAGGTTTAATTTTTTCAGGAGAAAGTCTATGGATCATACCGCGGAGGAACATGCTGGCGGCCACCATTGGGAGGTCAGCATCTACCCATTTATTATCTCTTTCGGCATCTTCCTTCTGGCGCCGATAGCATTCGGGTTCATTTTCGAGTACAACATGCTCGGAGTTGGCCTGACCTTTTTCGGTGTCGGGCTGATATGCGTATTTATCGGTGTGCTCGGCTGGGTGAACGAGGCTATCGGGCAGAAAGAGCTCGGTTATTCGCTCACCGGCCTGCCTATCTTCATTGTCTCGGAAACAATGATATTTTTAAGCCTTTTCACCGCTTACTGGATGATGAGGCTCTCTGCGGACACGTGGCCGCCGGAAGGCTCCCCGGAGATAGGCATCGGCTTGCCTATTTTCATGACCATCATTCTGATCTCCTCCTCCATTACATATCACATAGGTGAAGGGAAGCTTGATGAGGGAGATAAAGCTGGCTTTAAAACCTGGCTGCTGATCACCATGGCTCTGGGGCTGTTGTTCCTTAGCTGCACCATTTATGAGTATAACCACCTGATCCATGAGGGATTCCGCTGGGGTACTAACGCCAAGAGCACGGCATTCTACTCTATCACCGGCTTCCATGCCTCCCATGTTCTGATCGGGCTGTGCATTTTCTTGTTTGTGCTGATCCCGGCGCTGAAGGGAAAGACGAACATGACCTTCACCATAGCGGCCGGGACTTACTGGCATTTCGTGGATATCATCTGGTTCTTCGTTGTCAGTCAGATCTATTTCTGGTAAGCGATGATGAAAACGATCACGATATCGGTGTTGCTGGCTGCGATGGCTCTTTTGGCCGTGTCACCGGCGGAGGCGGCATATCGCCCCACCGATTCGGAAATCGATCCTGCCATGCTCAAAGTGGACGAGAAGAAGATTTTGGGTAACAAGATCGACATTGATCTGGTGTTTCTGGACGAGACCGGCAAAGAGTTTACCTGGAAGGAAAAGGCTGGCCGCGCGCATGTCCTTGTGATGTCGTACTTCACTTGCGAGGGCGCCTGTCCGGCGTTCTCCGCGGATCTGGCGGATATCCTGGAGAAAACCCAGGCGCTGGGCCGAGTGAAAGCGGGGAAGGATTATGACGTGATCACAGTATCTTTCGACAAGAACGACACTCCAAAGACGGCCACCCATTTTAAGCATATGCTTGATTTGCCGGCACAGCTTTCGGAGAACTGGTCTTTCGCGTCGCTCAAGTATCCCAGGCAGCTCAAGAAATTCACGTCCGGATTGGATTTTCGATATTTCTGGTCGTTTACAGACAGGATGTTTTATCACCCGAACGTCTATTATTTCATCTCGCCGGAAGGGCGGGTGGTTCGGGTTTTGCACAGCTCCAAAGTGGAGCCAAATGACATGCAGCTTGCGTTGATAGACAGTTTTTTCAACAAGTTGCAGCCTTCCCAGGTGATCACCATGGCGATCAGCTTCTGCTACAGCTACAACTATAAAGAGGGGAAGTATGGAATCAACTACCCCCTCTTTTTCGCCATGGGGTCTTTGTTTATCGGAATAGGAGCGTTCGGAGTGGGCGCTTTCATAGTTAGAAAAAGGGGCAAACCCAAGGAGAATCAGATATGAGAATTAAGGCTTTTTCGGTTATAGCCGGGGCGGCTGCGGTGTTGGCGCTCGCCTTCCCGGGCGATGCGCTGGCATTGAACGATCATACCCCGGAATGGGATAAGGTGTGGATGCATCTTCTTATAGATGTTGGTGTCATCGGCGCCATCTTTTTAGTTGTATCTATATATTTCCTTCTTGCTTACACTCGCAAAAGTGAGGACGAGGTGGGGAAGTTGAAACAGATGTCTTTCGGCAATTCGCTGGCCTGGGCGCTGATACCGGCGTTTATATTCATGGCGGACGATTTCTACCTGGCGGCCCAGGGATGGAAGCTGTGGAACGACCAAAGACGCGTCCCCGAGGGAGCGTACGAGATCCAGGTCACAGGCCGCATGTGGGGCTGGGACTTCGCATACCCGAACGGTGTCATAAGCAGCTCTGATGTGGAATATGACGACTCGGGCAAAGTGACAGGCATCGATGGCGATGGCCTGGTGGTGGCCCAAGGCAAGCCTGTGGTGCTGCGCATGAGCAGCACGGACGTTGTGCATTCGTTTTTCATCCCCGATTTTCGAATCAAGGAGGATCTGATGCCTGGCAGAATCACATATCTGTGGTTCAACCCAAAGGACGCGGGCAAGCACGTTTATACCTGCACCGAGTATTGCGGCATTGATCATTCCCGGATGTACGGCAACGTGACAATACTCCCTCAGGCGGAGTTTGACGCATGGCTGGCGAGCCAGGACGAGGGCTGACCAGCCAGGGCAAGGGCTGACCAGCCAGGGCAAGGGCTGACCAGCCAGGCTGATCTGGCAAAAAACGTAAAACCTAAAACAAGGCAGGAAATATGAAAGAATGGATTTTTACTACCGACCACAAAAGGGTCGGAATCCTCTACCTTATCGGCACTCTGGCCGCCTTCGCTGTGGCGGGGATCATGGCGCTGGCGATTAGGCTGGAGCTGTGGAATGTGGGCCCGGGTATTTTAAGCGGTCCTAACCAATACAACGTGGCTCTATACTTCCATGGGGCCGCCATGATCCTGGGCTTTTTGATTCCGGGGCTGACAGGCTTTCTGGCTAACTACCTGATCCCTATGATGATCGGGGCGCATGATGTCTCCTTCCCCAGGATCAACGCTCTTTCCGTGTGGCTCTACTGGTTCGGCATCGTGCTGGCCCTTTTGACCTTCGTCATCCCGAACCCCCCGGATATCATGTGGACAGGCTATGTGCCATACGCTTCCCAGTATTCCGGCGGCAACTCGGCGTTCTACGTCTTCACCGTCCATCTGATCGGGTTCTCGTCGATCCTGGGTTCGGTGAACTTTTTGTGCACTATCATTTACATGCGAGCGCCAGGCATGGGATGGAACCAGCTCAACTTCTTCGTCTGGACCATCGCGGGCGCTTTTGTGATTCAGCTCATCTTCGTGCCGGTTCTGGCCGCGGCGGTGACTCTGCTATTGCTCGATAAGTATTTCGGCACGGCCTTCTTCGTCCCGGACAGCGGCGGCGACGTGCTCTTGTACCAGAACCTTTTCTGGTTCTACAGCCACCCGGCGGTTTACGTCATTCTGTTGCCTGCCGTGGGCGCGCTTATGGAGATCATCACAACCATGTCGCGCAACCAGGTGTTCAACTACAAGGTGGCGGTATACGGCGGCGTGTGGGGTGTGGTTCTGCTCGGCTCCGATGTGTGGGTGCACCACCTGTACACCTCCGGGCTGGCGGACTGGCTACGCATAGGCATGATGGTCACCACCCTGATAATCTCGGTGCCTGTCGGCCTGCTCACCATCTCGTTGGTGGGGAGTCTATATAAAGGCTCCATCCAGTATTCCACCGGGATGCTCTACGCCTCCTCGTGCCTCTTCCTGATACTCCTCGGTGGGCTCACCGGCATTCCGCTGGCCATGACCTCGCTGACGTTGCATCTGGCGGAGACTTATTTCGTCATGGCGCATTTCCATTTCATCATGGGTATCACGGCCACTTTCGCCCTGTTCGGCGCGATTTACCACTGGTTCCCAAAGATGACCGGGAAAATGTACAACGAGACTTTGGGGAAGATCAGCTTCACGCTGAACTTCATCGGAGTGAACGTGACATTTCTCCCGCTTTTCGGAATCGGTGTCGAAGGGATGCCGAGGCGTTATTATGACTACGCCATGTTCCCTCAGTTCCAAGGGGCTCAGCAGATCGCCACAGTGGGGTCGTTCATAATCGCTGTCGCCATGGCGCTGACTTTCGTGAACTGGATCCATGCCGCGATCGCCGGGGCGCCGGCGGGAAAGAACCCGTGGGGTTCCGCGTCGCTGGAGTGGACCCATGCCGACTCCCCCCCGGGGCCGGGCAACTTCCCCACTCCTCCTACAGTTTCCGAGGATTGGACTCCGTACAATTACGAGAAGGCTTGACTTTTTTAAGCCGGTAATGCGGTAATATATTGGCGGGTCTGGCGCCGTCCCCGAATAAGGGATGGTCGGACCCGCCTTTTCTTATTTAAATTATCAGATTCCAGATTCAACCGCAGGGGGGAAGTGTGATTAGGGTAGTAGTCGGTTTGGCCATAGCGGCCACTTATGTGTTGATGGTGATGGGCAATGTGGTGACAACCTCAGGGTCAGGCTTGGCTTGCCCGGACTGGCCTCTGTGCCATGGCGCGGTGATTCCGCCGGCGCCTTATAACAACTGGATAGAGATGGGGCACAGGCTGATGGCCAGCCTCACAGGGACTCTGGTGCTGCTATCCACTATACTGATATGGATCAAGGTC
>JAOUNV010000202.1 GCA_029880775.1 Nitrospinota bacterium
TCGCACATGACGCACAAGTTGCGGTCATACCGGATCACGCCCCAGTCCACCACCTTCTGTTTTTCATGCTCGGTGGTGAAGAATAACTGGTCGGCCACGTTGAATTCCATGGTGCGGTTCTGCAGGGAGCATTCTCCGCTACGCTCGCACACGGGGCAGTCCAGCGGGTGGTTCACCAGTATAAAGCGGATCATCTGCTGGCGATATCGCTTGATCAAGTCTGTATCTGTGCGAACCTGCATGCCTTCCACCACGGGGGTGACGCAGCTCATCACGGGGCCGGAATTCCCCTCCACTTCCACAGAGCATACGCGGCAGGAGCCGATGGGATTAAGTTTTTTCAGGTAACAAAGAGTGGGGATATGCACGCCATTGGCGGTGGCCACTTCCAGGATGGTGTCCCCTCCGTGGGCTTCCACATTTTTTCCATCGAGGACCAGCTTCACTCTGGCGTTTTTTCCCGTGGCCGCTGTCGACTTTGCCATGGTCAGCTCCCCGCCCCGTTGGTCACGCAGGCCATCCCCACGATGTAGCACCTCATACATCGCGACGCTTCTTCCATGGCCTGTTCCTGGGTATACCCCAGTTCCACTTCTGTAAAGCTGTTCTGCTTCAAGTCTTGATCGCATATGGGCATTGGCTGCCGCTCCCACCCTTTCGGGTAGTTGGGGATCACTTCGTTTTTATCGTAAGCGCCGATCTTCTTGATAATCTTATCCATTATCTGATCATCGGAGATTTGCACCTCCTCGCCACGCAGGAACTGGCCTATGCTCTGGGCCGCCAGCTGGGCCTGGCCCACAGCGTCCACCAGGGTGGCGGGTCCTGTCATGCAGTCGCCCCCCGCAAAAACATCATTCACTTCCTGGCTCTGCAGGGTCACTTCGTCCACCACCGGGTTGTCCCACTTGGTGATTTTTATATTCGGATCCTCTTTTAAGTAGAAGATATCGCAATCCTGCCCGATGGCGGACATGATGCAGTCCGCTTCGATGACATGCTCCGAGCCCTTCACCGGCACCGGCCTTCTGCGGCCAGAGTCGTCCGGTTCTCCCAGTTCCATCTTCTGGCTCTCCAGCCCCACCACCTTGCCATTCTTGGCTATGATCTTTGTGGGCGCCTCCAGAAACATATACTCGACTCCCTCGTCCAGCGACTCGGCGTACTCGTGCGGATCGCACGGAAGCTCCTTGGCCGTGCGGCGGTATACCACGGTAACCTTACTCCCCAGCCGACGGAATGTACGGGCGCAGTCCATGGCGGTGTTACCTCCGCCCACCACCAGCGCGTGCTTTCGCTTGGGGATCTCCCCCTCCTTGAGCTTTATCTGGCGGAGTATTTCGATGCCGCCGTAGAATCCGTCGTAACCCTCGTGCTCTCCCTCCACGCGCATCGCCTTGGAAATGTCTCCGCCCGTGGCGAGAAAAAACGCATTGAATCCCTGATCCCGCAAGCTCTTGAATGTCTCGTCCTTGCCGAACTGGACACCAAACTTGAATTCCACACCCAGGCTTTCCACATAGCGCCATTCCCTCTCCAAGATCTCGTTGGGCACTCGATATTGCGGGATGCCGGTGAACACCGCCCCACCAGCGCCTTTCAATTTCTCGAATATGGTGACCCGGTAGCCCTGCAGCGCCAGGTAGTATGCGCACGATACGCCCGCCGGTCCGCCGCCGATGATGGCGATTTTTTCCTGACGGGTATGCTTGTTCGGGTTGGCTGGCGGCTCCACATCGTGCTGGTCTTCCCAGTCCCAGGCGAACCGTTTGAGCTTGCAGATAGCGAGCGATTTTTCCACATTAGCGCGGCGGCAGCTATTCTCGCATGGATGAAAGCATGCGCGGCCCAAGGAGTTTGCCATGGGGCTGGCTTCACGGATAGTCTTTAGCGAGCCAAGCGGACTCTCCTCCTTGATCTGTTCTATATATAGCGGAATGTCCATCCCGGTGGGACACGCGGAGGTGCATGGCGCTGTCATTTTGTATGGATAATTGAAGTTCGGCCGTTTCTTGCCGCCGGAGATATAGGCCTGGTAATCTTCTTTGAAAAAGCCAAGGGTGTCTGCTATGGGGCCTGGCCCCAGCTGGCCGATACCGCACTTGGAGTTGTCGGTAACGGTCTTGCATAAGACTTCCAGACGGGCAAGGTCTTCTTCGCTCCCTTTGCCTTCCAGAATCTTGAGGAGCAGGTCCTCCATCACCTTGGTGCCCACCCTACAGGGGAAACACTTGGCGCAGGAGACCTCCTGCAGCGCCTTGGCGTAGCTGTAGGCCATCTCAACGATATCGTAAGGCTCTTTGAGCACCACCACACCGCCCCATCCGATGAACGCCGACATACCCCTTTTGCTATCAAAGGATTCTGGCAGCTTCACTCCGGGACAATCCTCCCATGAGTCGGCCTCTTTGCCGCGGTTGTCTACAGTGGTTCCCAGCCAGGAACTAAATAAAAGCTTCATAACAAAAACGCAGTACTACCCCATTGGTTTATGCTTTTTTGCGAAAATTCTCTTTTACTCCGAAAAGTCGCACCTTCCCCTAAAAACTTCTTGGCACGAGAGATGGATTATCTAAAATCGACGGCTTAAAATCAAGGACTAAATTCCCTGTTTCGAGGATTTTCTTTTCCCTCTTGCAAGACAAGGGTTAAAAGATGTCCTTCTTCGGCTCCAGTTTCTCTATCTCCTCTCGCCTCATTTTCTCCACCTGGGCCCCCAGCATAGTCACCAGCGGCCCCAAGCCCCGGCCGGAAACGGCGCTTACCATAAAAACTTCCTCCACCCCCGCCTTCTCCTTCAGCTCCTCGGCTATCATTTGCTCCAGCTCCCCGTCTCCCAGGGCGTCTGTCTTGTTCACCGCCACGATCTGCGGTTTAGCCGCCAGATGAGCGGAATACGTGGCCAGCTCCTTGTTGAGCGCCAGATAGTCGTGGACAGGGTCGCGCCCCTCCTCCAACGTCATGGGGTCGAGCAAGTGGACCAGGAACCGGGTCCTCTCCACATGCCGGAGGAATTGCAATCCCAAACCGCGCCCTTCGGAGGCCCCTTCTATGATTCCAGGGATATCCGCTATATAGAAAGACTTGTACTGCGCCCACTCCACCACGCCCAGGTTCGGTGTCAGCGTGGTGAAGGCGTAGTCGGCGATTTTGGGCCTGGCGTTGGAAACTCTTGAGATAAAAGTGGACTTGCCGGCGTTGGGGAACCCCACCACTCCCACATCCGCCATCAGCTTCAGCTCCAGGACCAGACTGAACTCTTCCCCCGGCAAACCCTTGTTGGCGCGGGTGGGGGCCTGGTTTATCGAGCTTTTGAAGTGGACGTTGCCCCATCCGCCGTTGCCCCCTTTGGCGGCGACATATACTTTGCCGTGCGCGTCCAGATCAGCCAGGATCTCTCCTGTTTCTTCGTTTACTATCTGGGTCCCCACAGGCACGGAGAGCGGCAGGTCCTCGCCATCGGCGCCGAAGCGCTGGTTCACTCCGCCCGCCCCACCCTCCTGGGCGTTGTATTTGGTCTCGTAGCGAAAATCGAGCAGAGTCCCCAGGTTGTGGTCCGCCGTGAAGATCACACTGCCCCCTTTGCCGCCATCGCCGCCGTCGGGGCCACCTTTTGGGATGAACTTTTCCCTGCGAAACCCTACGCGGCCATCCCCCCCTTTGCCAGCCTTCACATGAATTTTGGTCTGGTCTATAAATGTGGTCATGGCTGTTACCCTTTCGGCGATAAAAAAAAACCCGCGCCACATAAAGTGGAGCGGGCGGATGATCTGAATGTTCCGGCGCTATTACGCCACCGGTGTGATGTCCACGAAGCGGCGCAACCCCTTGCCCCTTTCGGCGAAGCTGACGACACCGTCCGACAGGGCGAAGAGTGTGTAATCGTTGCCCACTCCCACGTTATTTCCGGCGTGGATTTTGGTTCCGCGCTGGCGGACCAGTATGTTGCCCGCGCGCACCACCTGCCCGGCGAACCTTTTCACTCCCAGGCGCTTTCCGATGCTGTCTCGCCCGTTGGTTGTGCTTCCCTGCCCTTTTTTGTGAGCCATGGTCTATCTCCTTAGCTTGGCGCGTAATTACTTAATGGAAACGATTTTCACCGTGGTTATCATCTGGCGGCTCCCCTTTTTGGTGCGCGAATCTTTCCGCTTGCGCCCCTTGAAGGTGATCACTTTCGGGCCCTTGTCCTGGGCCAATATAGTGGCGGTCACTTTTGTGTCTTCCACAACGGGCGCGCCTATTTTCACTTCAGATCCGGCGCCAGACATTAGCACAGGACCCAAATCCACCTGGGCGCCCACTTCACCATCCATCCTCTGGAGGTCTATGATATCTCCTTCGGCCACTTTGAATTGCTTTCCACCGGCCGCGACTATAGCGAACATTACGTAAAAATCTCCACCTGTATTGGTTCCGTAAAAGAATTGGTGATTATATCCAAGGGAGGCCCTGATGGCAAGAGGTTTTAATGGAAATACGCACGTGATTGATAAATAACCTCAAACTACAAAAAAAGAAGGTCGGCCATCGCCTGGCCGACCATAATGATCAAAGGAAGGAGCAGCCTGTCAATAGCCCTGACGTGGGGCGCCAGGGCCGCCAGACCCTCCATATCCGCCACCGGGACCTCCACCACCACCGGGACGCATGCCGCGCTGGCCTCCGCGTTGACCTTTTCGCTTGCCACC
>JAOUNV010000026.1 GCA_029880775.1 Nitrospinota bacterium
CGCCTCCTTTTGTGGTGGAGGTGGTGGGGAATACCACCAATGTCGACCTCCTGGGCAAAAAAGGCGCCCCTGGCCGGGTATATGTGCGGGGCACGGATCCATCGAAAAAAATCGTTTATCTCTCCGCCCTGCAAAGGACAGTGGCGCGGTTCGGCCAGCCGCCAAAGTCTGCGTTTCAGATCAAGCCCACCCGGCTAAAGATGCTCCAGATTCGGATGAAATTCATATCGCGGGATGTGGCTGGGCAAAGCAAGGTCAAGCCCTCGGCTAAAAAGAAAGTCGCCGGGGGAGGGAGTGGAACCGCGATGGTGGTGGAGAACATATCCGCGTCGATATCCACATTCATTCCCCCATCCCCCACAGGGGGCGCCACGGCCGCCGGGCGGAACGCTTCTACCAATTCCAAACAAGGAACCGTAGGCTCCGACACCGGGGAGGGTGTGGAAGCGGATCAGCCGCCCCCGTTCGCCACGGGAAAAGTAAGCCTGATATTCGAGTGATATGCCATGAAAAAGACAATTCCATTTCAAGTAGCGCTGGCGCTGATGGTTTTTATTCCGGCCACGGCTCTGGCCCAGGAGGCTCGGTCGACCCCGTGGTTGGTGGCCATCACTTCCAATTCCAGTTCCTGGTCCGCCTCCGGCCTGGATAGCGAGGGGGTCCAGAACGTACAATACGCCCAGCTATCCCGCCGGGAACAGGGGTGGGGAGTGGCGGTGACGGGCAAGTATGTGAACACATCGTATACAAACCAGACTGGCGGGGGGAAGCTGGAGATAAGCTCCCCCACCAAGACCAGTATTGCCAGCTATTTGAATTACGAGCGGGGAGCGATGACGCTGCGGGGAGGGGTGGACCTGGACCTTCCCACGGGGAAGAACTCCTATTCCGACATCGAGGTAGAGCAACTGATCACCGATCCCCTCTCCGAGGATCTGATGATGATAAACACCTACGGAGAAGGGAGCAACGTGATCCCCCACGCTCTTGTGGCCTATGCGTTCACGAAGGCTTTTTCTGTGGGGGTGGGGATGAAATACGAAATGACCGGCAAATACGACATCACCGTGGACACCGAAGGGGATGAGCTGGATCCGGGCGACAGGATCCTGGCCATGGCCAACGCCGCGCTGAAACTCTCCGATGAGAGATATCTAATCCTGACCGCCTCCTATGCCTCGGCCACCGAGGATAAGCAAAAGGACGCTCCGGTGTATAGGCAGGGGGAGATAACGGCTTTTGAGCTACGGGGGATGAATACATTCAACTCCGGGCTCACCCTGATCGCCAGCGCCGCGGTGAAGAGCCAGGGGAAAAATCAGACCTTGGGCGAAGGGAACCAACTGGCGCCGGAGCTTGTAAACTCCAACAACAACTCATGGCAGGTTTTCGCCGCGGGAACTTACCCGGTGACGGGAAAGATAAAAGCCGCGGCTGTGGCGGGATATAAAGTGGTGTCGGCCAACGGTTACGAGGAGGGCCATCCCCTGCAAGACGCCGGGAGAACCGCCATGTTTATAGAGCCGGGAGCGAAATGGAGCCCGAAGGAGTCTATGTATGTGACGCTAAAAGGGCGCTACACGGCGATAAGCGACAATAAGGATACGTTCTCCAAGGAGGATGCCAGCTACACAGTCACGAATCTGGACCTGGGGCTGGCCTGGGCCTTTTAGGGCTGGGCCTTTTAGGGCTGGGCCTTTTAAGGCGAGGCCTTTAAGGCTGGGCTTTTAAAAGCCTGGGCTTCTTGCAGAGGGGAAGAATGAAAATCGACAATGGTGGGCCGCCCATGGTCAGGCGCATACCACCGCGTATTTTAACCATGATTCTTCTTGCCGTATCGATTTGCCTGGTGGGCATCGAGCCGGGCGCCAAAGCTAATTCCCCCTCCGTGGGCGCCTTCAACCCCCGGTGGTGAACTGCACGCCGCCCCTGGTCGATTGCGGTGGTGTGTGCGTGGGCTTTAGCTATAGTCAAAACAACTGCGGCGCCTGCGTGTCCACAGATTCCGATGTGAATAACTGCGGCGCATGCGGAAATGTGTGTCCTGCGGGAACACCCACATGTTCCGCCGGGGTGTGCATATAAGGCGGGAGCATAAAGCCGCAAGGCTTGTTTTGTGAAGTGAAAAGAACCCTGGTTGACCTTTCAGCCAGAGCTCTTTGATTTATGGTTTGAGGTTCTGATCTGTATGGGCTTGCGCCGCCAATCGGTTTTTATCGCGGCTGGCGGCGCCTTTGACGCTAGCGCCCTCGACGCTAGCTATCAGCGCGCCTGCGGCCAGACCGTTGTCGTTTCGGTCTTTTGCCCTGGTTGATTTCATCGATGGGGTGGCCGGTGACCACTGCGCCGGGGGCTTCGTCCTTGGGAACAGGCGGCAGGCCATGGAGCGTCTGCTGGTAATATTCCTCCAGCAACATGGCCAACAATGCCGCTTCGTCCTCGTCTTGCCCCAGATCCCGGGCCAATGGCAGAAACCGGTTCACCCGTTTTATCTGCATCTGATCCTTGGAGCGCAGCTTCGACTCCAGTAGAGCGGTGACTCTTTCGGCCACCAGCGTCTCCACCTGGTCCTCGGTGGGCAGAGGGCGCTCTTGCATATCAATACCATACCTTCTTGCGATCCGCTCCATATCCTTTTTCTCCATATCGTTGACCAGGCTTATGGCCTCCCCTGCGGCGCCTGCGCGGCCAGTGCGCCCGGCGCGGTGGATATAGCTTTCCGGGTCATCGGGCGGCTCGTACAGGACCACATGAGACAGCTCCGGGATATCGATACCCCGGGCGGCCACATCGGTGGCCACCAGGAATCGCAGCTGGCCTTTTCGAACTTTGTTCAACGTTTTTTCGCGGAGAGCCTGGCTCAGGTCGGCGCTGATTTCCTCGGCGTCGTAGCCGAATCTTTTGAGCACAACGGTGACATAGTGGACCTGGGCCTTGGTGTTGCAGAAGATGATGGCGGATGTCGGGTTTTCCACCTCGATAATCCTGGTGAGCGCGATATCCTTTTCCATTCCAGGCGTGACGTAAAAGACATGCTCGATATTCACCGCATGGACGTTTTTACTGGAAAGGCTCAAAAATCCTGGATCCTTCAGGAACTGGTTGGCAAGCCGCAGCACCTCCGTGGGGAACGTGGCGGAGAACATGAGGGTTTGAATATGCCGTTTCGGCAGGAATCCTTGTAGCCTTTTCATGTCTGGATAAAAACCCATGGAAAGCATCCTGTCCGCTTCATCGAAGACGAGCATCTTGATTTTTTCCAGAGAGAGGTTCCGGGAAAGGATATGGTCCAGGACCCGGCCCGGTGTGCCGATGACGATGTGGGCGCCCTGGCGGAAAGCCTCAATCTGCTTGCCATACCCGACACCGCCATAGACGGCGATGGTGCGTATACCGGAGCCTTTGCACAAAGTCTCGGCGTTATCGGCCACCTGTAGCGCAAGCTCCCTGGTGGGGGCCAGGATCAAAGCCTGGCAGGCTGCCTGGTTCGGGTCCAGCCTCTCCACCATCGGTAGCACGAAGGCGCCGGTTTTTCCGCTGCCTGTGCGGGACTGGATCATCATGTCCCTCTTTGCGCACACGTAGGGAATGGCGCGGGCTTGAACCGGCATCAGGGTTTTCCACCCGGCGCTTTTTACTGCTTCTTGTAGTTTGGCCGGAAGTGTCGAAAGCTCCGCTTCAGGCAGAGAATCCTCCGGCTCAACAATGTCTAGTTTTTCCATGTTTTTTCACTGTCCATCGGGCCCATCTTGGCGGGCCATATAAAATTTGCTCGTAAACGCCAGCTATCGGGTTAGAATAGGCGCACAAACGCAAAATAAACCATTGTATTAGGCTGGGAGGAAAATGCAAAACATAAAAATCAGACCGATCCACCCGCGCCGCGGATATTGGAAGCTGGGCGCGGCGTTGGTAGTAATGTTTTTGACTGCGCCGGTCACCCCTGGACACGGGGCGGAGGCCACGGATGTGGATAAGCTGGATATCGACGGTTTCCGTCTGGGGATGACGGTGGAGGAGGCTGCGGAGAAGTGGCCCGATCTGAAAATCAGGGAAGTGGTGCGGGAAAAGGCGCATGTGGGTTTTCAGGCGCACCGGAGCGAGGTTCATGTTTCGTTCACGTCAAAGGAGCTGGGCTCAAAGGTATTCCAGGTGCAGCTTGTGAGGGTATTCCATGAAAAGCCGAACTCGTTTCCTATTTACCAGAGATTGAAGAGGAAGTATGGTCGTCCAGACTATGGCGGCAGACAGATGATGAATATCAACGCTTGTTGGGGCAAATGTTATGGGGATAACAAGCGGCTGGAGTTTTCCATGAGTATCGTGGGCTTTGGCAATAAACCATTTCCCATGACGCTGACTTTGTCTGATCGTAGGCTTGAAAAGGAGAATTATAATTTGTTCAAGGCAAGGGCAAAAGCTAAAAAACCATAAGGGGGAGCTTGTTGCTAACATCAATGATATCAGTTGGATGTGCTGTTGTCTGCTTTCCTGGGGCCCGTTTATCGGCCGTGATATTGACCTTTTGACAGGTGGTCGGTCTGGCATTGTATGACTTTTGTCATATGCCTGACGCCGTCTATTATGTAAATTTCAGCATTCATGTAACAAACGACAGGGGTATTTTTCATTTTGAGGGCCATGTCGTGTCATACGTGTCTGTTTTATAAACTTTTTATTGGGGGTTAATCATGTCAGAGGAAAAGGAACCTCGATCCTATTGGGAAGTGTTTTACGATGACATCTTCCTTCTTTTCTTTCTGGGAACTGCCATCACATACATCTTCTTTACTGTATGGGGACTGATGGAACTGGGCACCGCGAGCCCGTCACCTTTGCTTAAACCGTAAACACAAAAATTTAATTTAGGGGGGAATTATGAGTATAACGCCTGTCCCGCCGGGCTGGTGGAAGATGCCGTTGCACAAAGAGGAGAAAATATGGATATCCATAGCTCTCATCTGGTGTATCGCCATAACCATCGCAATGCCCGCGTGGCACTTTGTTGGTCAACAGAACTCGTCTCAGGAGTACTACACCATCAGCGCTGAGGACTACAATACGCTGGCGGAAGATTTCATGGAGAAGTACAAAACCGGCACCGAGACCGCCGGTGATTGGGAATGGGATGTGGTTACGCCGCCTCCTGGCAGCGACATCTTCCTGCGCGGTATGCAGTGGAAGTGGGATCCGATCCTGAAGCTCAAAAAAGGAGAGACCTACAGATTGCACCTTTCTTCTATCGACGTTTTGCACGGGCTGTCCATCCATCCGCTGAACATGAACTTTGAAGCGGTTCCAGGGTGGGATTACGTGTTAACTATCACGCCGACTCAGGCCAAGGAATATCGGATCATCTGCAACGAGTTTTGCGGAGCCGATCACCATGGCATGATTGGCAAAATAATTGTTGAATAGGAGGGGGTCAATCAATGAGTGATTTCAGGACATGCTCCATTACGGGGCTTAAAGTGCACCTCCCCGCGGAAAAGTTGATCAAGATCAACGCCGTGACCGCCATCGTTTTTCTTCTGGTCGGCGGAATCCTCGGGCTACTTTTGGTGCTTACACGCTGGCAGGCGGTTCACCTTCTGCCGCCAGAGTTTTTCTACAGGTTTTTGACGCTGCACGGCATCGCGATGCTTGTGGCTTGGATTATTTTCTGGGAAATGGCCGCCCTGTACCTGACCAGCGCTATTTTGCTAAATAGCAGGCTGGCGGTTCCATGGGTCGGCTGGCTACAGTATCTTTTGATGCTTGTCGGTGGTGGATTGGTGGCCGTTATCATCCTGCTGGGTGGCGCGGACGTCATGTTCACCTCTTACGTGCCTCTGAAAGCGGACCCACTGTATTATCTGGGCATCATTCTGTTCGCCGTAGGCGCTATCCTCGGTTGCGTAGTTTTCTTCGCCACCCTGGTCGTCGCCAAGACGGAAGGAACCTATTCCGGCTCGTTGCCGCTGGTGACATACGGCGCGGCCGCCGCGGCCATCATCGCGATAATCACCCTGTCTCACGGCGCCATCGTGTTTATCCCGACGTTGCTGTGGTCCGCCGGGTTGATTCCTCCGATGGACGCAGAGGTTTACAGGCTCATTTTCTGGGGCTTTGGCCACTCCAGCCAGCAGATCAACGTCTGCACCATGGTTGCGGTCTGGTACATGCTTGGCACTCTGACTGTCGGCTCGACCCCTGTTAACGAGAAGGTATGCCGCACGGCTTTCGTGTTGTATATCCTCTTCATCAACATAGCTTCTGAGCATCACATCCTGGTTGACCCAGGCTTCAGCGCGGCTCACAAGAGCTGGAACACCAGTTACTTTATGCATCTGGCGGTTCTGGCTTCCATGATCCACGCGTTCTCGGTTCCGGCGGCTCTGGAAGTGGCCCTGCGCAAAAAGGGTTACACTCGCGGGACGTTTGAATGGCTCAAGAAAGCGCCATGGGGCAATCCTGGCTTTTCCGCCCTGTTCCTCTCCCTGGTGGGCTTCGGCTTCCTGGGTGGGACCACAGGCGTTATCTTCGGCACGGAGCAGCTGAACATCCTCTCGCATAACAACCTGAGGATTCCTGGCCATTTCCACGCCACTGTGGTGGCGGGTACCACCCTGGCCTTTATGGGCGCTACCTATTATGTGCTGCCTCTCATCTTCCAAAGAGAGGTCGCTTTCCCTTGGTTGGCCAAGATCCAGCCGTATCTGTTCGGTATACCGATCATGGTGTTTTCGACATTCATGATGGTGGCCGGTGGCTTCGGTGTTTCGAGGCGGTCTGCTGACATGTACGGCAGCGGCGGTTTCTCGGTCGAGTATTCTCCGATCGTGGACATCTCGCTCTCGATCATGGGTATCAGCGGTGTTGTGGCTTGCTTAGGTGGCGCGGCATTCTGTGTCATCGCCGTGGCCACGCTGATCATTGGCAAGAAAATCGAAGCTAAATAAGGAGGATGTTATTATGGATTTGAAACCTGAAGAGCATCCGAAAGGATCCTTTGTTCTCGTGATGATCTTTTTCGTAGTATTTCTGGCTCTGTATCTCTTGAACTGGAAGTTCCTTTCGGAAATCTGGATCGTAGGTTAATTGCCTAAAGTTAACCCAAACCCCGGCGGCCACAGGCCGTCGGGGTTTTCTTTTTTTAAATACCCTGGAAGTGCACATTATGATTTTCGTCATAACAACAAACGGGCCCAAGGCGTGATAACTATGTTTAGCTCCTTTTTTCACAAATTGGCATCAATGAATATCAGAACACCTCATCTTGTCATCGCGTTAGCTGTCATCCTTATGGCGCCGGACGTTTTCGCGGGACCGAGCACGATTGAAAAATCAGAAGCCGTCATCGGCAAGCTGGCGCCCAATTACCGCCTGACTAATCAGGAAGGCCAGTTTGTGGCGCTTTATTCTCTTAAAGGAAAATATTTGCTGATCAGCTTTATATACACCGAGTGCCCAGGGCCATGTATCGCCATCACGCAAAGTATGGCGAACCTCTTTGAACAGATGGACCCGGAAATCGCCGAGCGCACCCAGAGGCTGACCATTACCATAGACAACGCCACCGATTCGTCAGCCAAACTAAAGGAGTATGGGCTGGAGTTTACGGACAATTTTGATAATTGGATATTCGCCAGGACCGACGATGAGACATTGGCAAGGCTCTCCACCGACTTGGGCTTTTATTTCGAGCAAAAGGAGAAGGGCTGGTTTGAGCATATGAACAGGTTGACGCTGCTGGGGCCTGATATGCGGTTGCTGACTCACTTTTACGGCACCGAATTCGACCCTGTGGATGTAGGGGGGGCGATCCGCGATTCGATGGAAGGGCGTTCAGTGAAAACCAAATTGAAGGACACCCTAGATTACGCCCTGGTGTTCTGTTCTGAGTACGACCCGGTATCAGGCACCTACAAGATAGATTACAAGTTTTTGTTTGTAATAATATTCCAGGATCTTATCGCCTTGGCCACTGCGGCTTATTTTCTGAGGCACAAAATCTCCCGGATATTTAGCAGAATCTCCCAGATATTAAAAGGAAGGAAGGAAAGTGGAAGCTGAACGCGATCATGTAAAAGAAATGCCCAAGGAGGTGGCCAAAGCCGTCAAGGCGAAAAAGGCCCCAAAGTATATTCCTTGGATTCTAAGGCCGGGCAACTACGCCCTTGTGTTTGTCCAGGAGAAGTTCAACTGGGTATTTACGCCGCAGCTGAATCCCCTATACTTTCTAGGTTCGATCACGTTTCTGTTGTTCTGGGTGGCGTTGGCCAGCGGAATATATCTATTTCTGTTCTACGAAATTACCCCCGAAAAGGCCTATAGCTCTGTGCAATACATGACCGAGGGGCAGAAATATTATGGCGGCATCATACGCTCACTACATCGATACTCATCAGACGGGTTGATGATCGTGATCATTGTCCATATGATCCAGGTCTTTTTCTCCGACCGGTTCCGCAAATACCGGTGGGTGGCCTGGGTCACCGGCGCGGCCATCATCCCGGTCATATGGTTCGAGGGTGTCACCGGATATTTCCTGCCATGGGACGAAGTGGCCCAGATGACATCCATCGCCATGTCCCAGATCATCAGCACTCTGCCGATCAGCGCCGAGCCTATGGAGCGACTGTTCGCCCATAACGACGCGGTGACGCCGCTACTCTTTTTCATTATGACCTATCTCCACCTGGCGGTGCCCTGCCTACTTCTGATCCTGGCATGGGTCCACTGCATGAGGATATCGATGCCCTTGATCACGCCACCACCCCAGATCACTTACACTATCCTGGCAGCGCTGCTGGTTCTGTCACTGGTGAAGCCGGCTGTGAGCGCAGGCCCGGCGGATCTGGGCTCGCTGGTGGGTGAAGTCAATATCGACTGGTTTTACCTGGGTGTGTTTGTGGTATTCGACTATCTGGACCTGGCGGGAGGCCATGCGCTCTTCTGGGGTGGGGTGGTATACACCGGATTCATACTTCTCCCATGGGTGATCCGCGATCCAAAAAGGCATGAGGACAGCATAGCCACCGTTCCCCAGGTGGATGTTCGTGTGGACTTGGAGAAGTGCAAGGGGTGCCCACTTTGCCAGCAGTCATGTCCCTTCGAGGCTATGATATTGGTGAACCGAAAGGATGGGAAAAACTACGACACCCAGGCGGAGGTTATCCCGGCTCACTGCTCTCAGTGTGGATTCTGTGTGAACGCATGCGAATTCGGCGCTGTGTCCATGGGTGGATGGAACAAAGGCACATTTCATGACTTTGTCACCAAGGTCTTCACTCCAGCGCCGGATGGTAACGGAGAGAGCATCCCCACCTCCATTGCGTTCATTTGTGAGCGTAGCTTTAACCTGGAAGGATTCCTCACCGATGATTGCATGCGAGTGGCCACCACACCTGATGTTGGTGTCATGGTGATTCCATGCATAGGCGCGGTCAGCCCCTCGCTGGTGGAGCATTGCTTTGAGGTGGGCGCCAAGGGTGTGATGGTGATCGGGTGCCGTGGCCTGGACTGCCATTATAGGGAAGAGCGCCGAAGGGTGCATATCTCCAAGGAAGACGGATCTCACAAGTTCATGGTAGAGAGTATCGATGACAATCGGCTGAGGATCATGCTGGTTTCGCCGCTTCAGATAGAGAAGATCCGTCAGGAAATCGATGAGTTCAACGAGGAAGTCAAGCAGGGAGTGGCGTCATGAAGAAAAGGAAGATTACCTTTAGCGGTGGAATAATGCTATTTATGCCAGTGGTTTTCATTTATCTGTTTTCCACCTGGCCATCGTATGAGTTCTACAAGCCGGATGAAAGTCAGCTTCTTGTCTCCCTGAAGAAGAGGACGGAAAAGTCGCATCTTTGTGACGAGAAGGAAAGGGAAGCCTTCATGGAGGAAATCGCGAGCAAACCGAAGCATATGCAGGTGGTGCATCGCGAATGTGGCAGTAGGGGCCGTGTTCCGCTGGAGCTTAAGATCTGGCTCGACGGCAAGGAATCACTCACCAAGGTGATCAAACCGGCCGGGCTTCGCTCCGATGGTGTGGTGTTCGTTTATGAAAAGTTCACCTTTCAAAGTGGGCCGCACGACATTAAGATCACAATGCGTGATTTTAAGGATGACCCGAATATGAAGGTCCATGTGTTCCAGGAGCATATTGATTTTCAACCGCGAAAAGTAACGTTGGTCACTTACACTCCAGAGAGCGACGCGTTGCTTATTCACAACTGATCAGTCGCCGTTCGCCGGGTTTTGGGCCCGGCGAACGGTTTTTTCGAATCTTCCCGCCCATATTTTCATCAACTCAGTAACATAGAGAAGCGCCATCTGGGCGCGCTGATTGATGAAGCCCAGAATCTTTTTGAAAAGGGGCGGTATGAAAAGAATAGTTATCCTGGGCGCCGGAACCGGCGGAACAATCCTGGCCAACACTCTCTCCAGAAAGCTTTCTGGATGGAACATCACCATCATAGACAAAAGCCAGCAGCACATATATCAACCTGGCCTGCTTTTCGTCCCCTTCAGGCTCCATGGCTATGAAGAGGCCAGCGACGTGACCCAGCCGATAAA
>JAOUNV010000203.1 GCA_029880775.1 Nitrospinota bacterium
AATGAGCTTTGCTGTCATGGCGCCTGTTCGATGATACATGCGGTAGCTGGCATGTCCGGTGGTCTCATACAACAGCCAAAGCGGAGGCGCTACAAACCCTGGATTGTCGGCCAGGAAAGCCTTGTTGTTGCGGCGCCAGGAAACAGCCATTCGCCAAAAAGATAGCCGCTCGGCTATATCTATAATACGAGCGGCCCTCAAGAGCCGCACAAACTCCTGCTTAATCACAGCCATAATCCCCGATGAAAGAATTTAGATGGACGAATTGCGGTGATATCAAGGTAATACGGTTTCTCATGCTCCTCCGGTAAGGCATTGCTGGTTGCATTTAAACTGCGCAGAGATTTTATAATAGTCAACTAAGGAAACGTAAAGAGTTTTTGCGGATTGGTTTTTAAAACCCGCGATTGTGGACTATACCACACCAGCCTGGGCCTTTTCCATCATTCCATCCGGCGGGAATTCAGGGGCTTGGGCAAGATCATTGGCATGCAACCGTGATGAGGGCTTTGCGCCTTGCGCCTCAGGCTGCAAGCCTCCCCTGCGCAATCTCATTCTGGGGAAAGGCGCTAATGGGAAGCCTCGAAAAGCTTCACCACGTCCAGATAGATATTGTATTCTCTTGTTATCTTAAACCCGGCCTTGCGGATGTTGTCTGCGGTTCTCCTGTTGAGGCCGGGGCCTGAGAAGCTTGTTGCCAAGGCCATTACGTCCATCATGGCCCCCAACAGCAAATTTCCCGCCCGGACATGCTCGAACATCAAAAGCTTGCCTCCAGGCTTTAACACCCTGCGGACCTCCCTTAGCCCGGCCACAGGGTCCGGCACGGAGCAGAAGGTGCAAGCCGTGGCCACGGTGTCGAAAGAGGCGTCTTCAAACTCGAGGTTCATGACGTCCGCCACCATAACTTCCAGCCTGCCGTTGTACCCTTCGGCTTTCTGCTTTGCCTTGGACACCATTTTAGGGGAGAAGTCTATGGCGGTGATATCCAGCCCGGCGGGGAAGTATTTAAAATCAAGCCCGGTGCCTGCGGCAACTATCATCACCCTCCCTTGCGCCTTTGAGAACAATTCCCTTTTGTATCCGCCATAGCGCCGCTCTATGCCCATTGTGAAAAAATCGAAGGTGGCGGCGGCGGCGTCCCACCTCTTGACATGCTTTTCGTTCATAGGGCCGAGTCCTCTTCCCAAGGAGCAACCTCTCCGTGCAGGGAGAGATCGTATATGTGAAAGAAAAGCTGGAAACCAAGTCCTGTGGCAAGGCCCAATATGGCAAGGCCCATGGAGGACGGCTCTCCCATGGATATCCACATTCCCGCCACCATGCCGGCAAACATGGAGGTGAACATACCGGGCATCATGACCTCGAAAGGGCCCAAAAATATGGAAGCCGGAAGGGCGATAATCCACATCGCCAACATGCCTGCCGCCATGCCGGCCAACATGGCGGCGAACATTCCCCAGGCTGGCGGGACAAGAAGAATGACGGCAACCACGGAGACCAGGCCTATGGAAATTGACGCCAGGTAATCAAGAAATCTCATTACGTACCCTTATCTTTTGTTCTTTTCTGTGCGCCGGAACCCTCATGCATTCATGCGGTTTGCCGGCGGGGTTAAAATCAACCTGTGATAAGTTTAGCAAACTTATTGACAGGCCTGCAGATTGGGCGTAGATTTCAATTTGGACGAGTGAGTCTCTTGCTCTGCGTTATAAGAGATTTATTCATAGGGGGTGTAATGAACGGCCATATGAGGCTCCTTCTCCTTGGCGCCTTTGCCGTTTCTCTGGCAAATGTATTTGCGTGCTATTCCGGCGGTTCCGGCATGGATGAACAGGCGCCTTTGAGGACATCGGCATACATCAGCGGCGTCTACGAATTTACCATAGAGTCCGCCATATCTTCCTGCTCAGACGGATCCGGCTCCAGCAAAGGATTCGGGTTCTCCGCCGAATTATCCCAGAAAGGGCCGCTGCCGGAGGCGAAGAATGGAGCCAACACCTTCGGCCGGGGGGACATAAGCCCTGAGGGCAAGTTCCACATGTCCGGCGTTATAGGCGCGGAAGGGGTGAGCATCACATTCTCCCTGGATGGCCAGACAGATGGCGAGAACCTTTCGGGAACGTCGAAAGCAGGCTGGATCATGCCTGGCGGCCTTGCATGCACCCATGCTTCCGTATTCAAGGCCAAAAGGACCAAGAAAGGGTAAGGGGATGAGAAGCAAAAAATTCGCCCTTGCCATAATCCTTCTTATGCTGACATTCGCCGCCTGCCTGATAGTCGAGGCGCGGGATAGCCATGTAAAGGTCTCTGGCGTTGAGCCGATCACGATCATCTATCCGGATATAACCATCAGCGGGGACCGAGCTACCGACCACGTAGTCCTAAGCCAGCCCAAATGCGGATCCGTCACCCCGGTCATTGTCAACGGCGCCATGGCTTTCCGGTTCGACCGTTCAGCCGGTGTGGCGGCGGGTGAGTACAAGTTCACCTATGGTGTGAGCGGATGGGGGGATATGCCTGGAATCTTGACAAATGGGGCCAGATTTACAACGCAACAATCGGCGGACGCCACAATTACGGTCGCGTTCTCTGATACTGTCCCTTCCCCTGGCCAAGAAGATCCTTGCAACATTCAACACAAAGCTTTCATTGGTTCCGCCAGCGATTCCGGATCTTATGGCTCACGCGCGGCGTCGATATCCTGGTCGGTCCCGGATACTTCGGAGTTCGGCGATATATACAAGATCACGATTCTTGACCAGAATTCAGGCGCCACGCTCGGCTCTGTATCCTTTGCGTCTCCGGGCGGCCATGCAATCCAAAGCTCAAAGGTCCCGCATCTGCAGGCCACCCTCCTTACCATCGTGCTGGAGACGATAAAGGGCGGCGCCGTGGTCTTCACCGACACGCTCAGCGGAGTGCAGGGCGCGCCCTTGGAATATATCCCCGTGGACGACTATGTTCGCCTGGACCGGGGGGGTGCGGGCAGGGCGGAAGTCGACGTTTTTGCCAACGACTTCTTTCTTAATCCGAAATTGCGTAATGTATCCGCCCGCCCATCCGGCGATCAGCAGGGATTTTTATTCCATAAGGTAGTAAACGAACGAGGAGAAGAGATGATGGTTATATTGTTGACCGACTCTGTCGACCCTGGCGAGTATGTCATCCCGTGGAATATAACCATGTATCTTCCGATGCCCGACAGGTCAGTGCTGACCCTAACCTATCAATCAAACCTTTATATTGAGGTTGCCGGACCTGATTTTACTGTCAGGGACGACTATTTGAGGTTGGAGCGGGGAGCAAAAAACAATGCGTTGGCGTCTGTCTTGGCCAATGACGGGGGGATTCCCCAATGGGAGGAGGGCCTGTCGACCTAAGTAATGCGCGGATAACCGTTTTGGATGACGCCGGATTCATTATTCGCAAGATAACAGACGAAGCGGGATACGAGGCTTTGATTGCCGGTTTGGCTCCCTATATCGACGCAGGCATACACGAAGTGGAATTGCGCGCATTCTTGCCCGGCTACAATCCACAGTATGAGACATTGTTTGTGGAAGTGGTGGGGCAAGACTTCAACGCCGCCGATGATTATGTCCAGTTGGTAAGAGGCGTCAGAGAAAGCACAACAGTGGATGTGTTGGCCAACGACACCCATCCCGGAGGGGGCGGCTTGACTCACGGCAGCTCCAGCGCGATTGTGGTGGATAGCGCCGGCTTCACCATTCTTATACATAAGGTTATGAACGCAAATGGTTTTCAAACCACAAGGCTGATAGTGATTATGGATCCTGATATGCCTGCGGGGCAGTACATGGCCGTGTTGAAAGCGACGTTCGGCGACTACAATCCGCAATATGAAAATCTGTATGTGGAGGTTGCCGAGCCTATCGTAGCCAATGACGACAGCTATGTGGAGCTGGCCGGCGTTGATGTGAGCCTGCCCGTACTGGAGAACGACACAACCTACGATAACGATCCATTGGAAATCGAGAGAGTTACCCAGCCAAATGGCGCCAACGTTGCCATAGCGGGAAGCGTAATTAATATAAACGGTCCCCCGGGCGATTATTCATTCCAGTACACCGTCCAGGACAAACACGGCATCGCGGCAAGCGCCGTAGTAAACGTGACGCTGGTGGCGGAGGTCGTAATATGCGATTTTCACAACAACCCGCCGGGATGTGTGCAGCAATGTCCGGATCCAACGTGGCCGTGGCCCGAATGCCTGACGGTATGCGATATCAACGGCAATCCGCAGGGATGTCTAAAGCAATGCCCCGATCCTAATTTAAATTGGCCTGCTTGCTGGCAGTAAGTCGGTAAGCCAGACCTGCCAGGCTACTCGCCTACGGGCTGGCTTTTAAAGGGCAATACTATATTCCGGTCGAAAAGGTAGTCATCGGAAATGGTTATCATAACGGATGGAGCCGGTGTTACATCCCCGGTTTCCACATTCAGTCTGTAATCTCCCGGCGGCAGGGAATCCACCCGGAAATAGCCGAATAAGTCCGTGAGGCTGGATGATACCTTGTCTCCATCGTTGTTGTAGGCGTAAACAGGCATGCCCTTGGCCGGCGTTCCGTCCTGGTAGGTGACTTGCCCGGCGGCGCCATAAAGCTCCACCGCCTCGAAGTTGACCCTGGTCACCACACCTGCGGCCACCTC
>JAOUNV010000204.1 GCA_029880775.1 Nitrospinota bacterium
TATGGGGTAGTGGATCATCATCGTCTGGTGAGACAGCGGCGCGTCCCACTGGGCGGGAGCCCAATGGAATACGGTAAGCTTCCCCAGCTCCGGAGCCTCGGTGAGGGCCAAGTGCCCCTGTCGCCCCAGGTCGGCGGCGAAATGAAGCGTAAAGATAATCCCGCCAGGTCCATACCTTGCGCCGCGAGCCAGCAGGATGTCGAACTTTCTGGAGGAGAGGCGACGAATGTCTATGTTATATCTTGTTCCGTCATCCCCCTCGGCAAAGCAGTTGGCGGTGTCGAACACCGGGTTTTTCGCCGCGCCTTCCAGATAAAACCCGCCCATTTTTCCGGAGAAAACCTGATATCTTATTCGGTAGAGGAAATCCGCCTTGCCATCGTTGCGCAAGGATACATTGGCCTCCACCCAGTCTGGCAAAGCTTTCAGGGCCATCGCCGGGGCCGCGTGCAGCGACAAAAATGCCAGCAGAAAGTAAATATACTTTCTTTTCATTCACACACCCCCATCAAATACTAGGCAACCTCCCCATGGAGCAGCCGATGTCACTTGGAAATGTCGTACACCCGATCCCAATCATCCGGTGGAGGCGCCTCGATCAGTTGGGCGCATCTCTTGTAATACAGCTTGCTCGCCACGTCACCACCTGGAGCGATTTTGTCGCAACTTTCGAAAAGCTCGGCGGCCTTTTCGAACTCCATCAGCCGGAACGTGGTGAGCGCCAGCGTGAACATCATCACAAACCGGCGGTCTCGCTCGACGATGCGATCCATCTCCTCTATGACCTCGTAAAGGCGGATGGGGATATCTTTTCCCTGCACACGCACCATATCCACCTCCCGGCAGAAAAAGCGGTCCTTCACCAGCTCATATGTATATTCAGAGACCATAATGCTGGATCCATAATATTTGTTTGCGCCTTCCAGCCGGGCGGCCAGGTTCACCGGATCTCCCATCATGGTGTAGTCCATTCTCTCCCGGGATCCCATATTGCCCACCACCATCGGGCCGGTGTTGATGCCCATGCGCACCATCAGTTCGTCCCGCCCCTGCTCCCGCCACACCTTTCTCATCTCCGCCAGTTTCCGCTGCTGGCACACGGCGGAGAGCACCGTCATTTCCGCATGTTGATCCATCGGCAGCGGCGCGCCCCAGAAGGCGATGATGGCGTCCCCTTCGTATTTGTCCACAGTTCCGTCCAGCTCGTGAATGATGTGGGACATCTCGGACAGGTATTCGTTGAGCAGGGTGACAAGCCTGGCCGGGCTCAGTTTTTCCGATATGGTGGTAAATCCGGCCACATCGGAGAAAAAGGCGGTCATGATTCTCTTCTCCCCGCCCAGGTTCAAAAGCTGTGGGTTTTCTACGATTTGCTCCACAACCTTCGGCGAAAGGTAGCGGCTAAAAGCGGTCCGGATAAACTTTTTGGATTTTTGCTCCGCCACATACTGGTAGGCGTTTATGGAGATGACTCCGGCCAACACGGTGAACAGAGGCATGATAGTGTTCAGCCACACCATCTGGACAGAGAACATCCAGTAGTTGAAATATACGATCCCAGCCATCATCGCCGCGGACAGCCCCAGCCCCATCGCCACCCCGGTCCGATGCAATATGAGAAATAACAGCGCTCCCACTACAAGGATCAGCGCAGCGTCCAGAATAAATTGCCAATCGTACCTGGCGATCTTGAATCCGTTCAGCAAGTTGGCCGCCATGGTGGCGTGCATTTCCACTCCGGCGAACTTGCCCATGGGGGTCTGGCGCAGATCGTACAGCTGGGTGGCGGTGGCGCCAATGAATACCAATTTCCCTTCCAGCCGGGAGCGGAACTTTTCATCCCCGATATCCACGCTGAGCACATCAGCGGCGGAGATGACTGGATACTCACCGCTATAGCCGTAGTATTTCGGCCACACCATGCCATCCCCATCGGTTTCGATCAATTCGTCCCCGACTCTGACTCCCACAAACATTTCATCGCGATAATAGGCGCCCATATCGTCGTTCTTCTGCACGAACATGGCCGCGCTGGCAAGGGCAAGCGACATATACACTTGCTTGTCCGCCTCTATCACCAGCTGATACCTTCTAAAAACAGCGTCCCTATCCTCCACCACGTTCAAGAAGCCGGAAGCGGCGGTGGCTTGCTGGATCACCGGGATGTTCGGCTCCACCTCACCGGCCAGTTTATATCCTATGCCCGCATCCGCGCTGGCGGCGTCCCGGCTTATAACCTTTATTCTGAAGGGGCTCACGGATTCGAGCTTTTTCTTTCTCGTCTCATCGTCAATAGAAGTCTCCGCCCCAGCCCGGTGAAACAAAAACGCCCCCACCACATTTCCGGCTTTCTTGATCGAACTGGCCAGTTCGTCGTCCTTGGCCACTCCCATCCTCAGTTGGTTAAATTTTTCATAAAATTTTGGGTGTTTCCTTTGGATCTTAGATTTCCGGATGGAATCATCCAACGTGCCCAAGGCTACGGAGAAGCTTTTGTCCGTCTCCGTATCGAATACCATGTCAAGCGCGGTCACCCTTACGCCAAGATCCGACAGCTTTACCACCAGCTTACCAATGATGTCCCTGGACCATGGCCAGCGACCATACGTGTCCAGGGATTTCTGGTCTATCCCCACGATAGCCACCCGTGGGTCTGGCTTGTATGGCGCGGAATAGCGCATGAATGTGTCGTATAATTTCGCCTCGTACATCTGCAGCGGAGTCACTTCCCAGTTCGCGTCAATGACAACGACCGCCAGGATGACACCCAGAATGGCGGCGTATACACGCTTAGGCATGGGTCACCTTTCCCGCCACCCGCTGTGTCAGCTTCACCTGGTTTTCCTGCAAACGAGCCATTTACTTTCGCTCCTTTCCCAGCAGCCTTGCCAGCCAGCGGGTCAGCCCCCCAGCTCCGGCGGGGGGTTTTTCGCTCTCTTCCTTCATTACTATCCGCTCACCCACGGCTATATCCTCGGCGGCGGAATGTTCTGTTGGAACCAGTGACTTGTCCAGTGTGATTCCTTCCCATGTTTTCGATACTTCCCACAGCCTGCTCTCGGCGCCATCTCTATCCAGCCAGCCAAAGCCCGCGTATCCGAGCATCGTGTAATAATCCTCCACTCCACTCTTCATGGAAACCTTCCCCCTGGATGTGAGCGCAGAGGATATCTCCTTCTCGAATGGATCCCTCCCCTCAGGAAGCTCTCCCAACCTGGGTGTCCTTTGCGCCATGAATTCCACAGCCCAAGGGCGGGCCGCTTCGTCCCAGTGGGTTGTCTGCTTTTCATCCAGCTCCCAGTCCAGGGTCCACACCTTTATCCATTTGTCATCTCCACAGGTGATGGCGTACTTGCCGTCCAGGGTCAGCGCCACGGAATTGATCGACGAGGCGTGGCCGGTGAACGTCCTGACATTTTCGCCCGTCCTGACATCCCAAAAACGAACGGTTCTTTCCTCATCGGAGCTTGCCAGGAAGTTGCCGTCGTAGGTTAGGGCAAGGCTGGTGATGGGCGCCTTATGGCCCTCCATGACTTGCAGAGGATCAGGGTTTTTCAGGTCCCATTTGATTATCTTGCCGTCTTTGCCTGCGGTATAGCCGGTAGTTTGATCCAGCCCGATCAAAGCGCCGCATACCGCCCCCTGGTGCCCCTCAAACACTCGCACTGTCCGCCCGGAAGAGATCTCCCACAGCCTGGCGGTCCTGTCCTCCGATCCCGAAAGAATCAAACCGTGGCTGGATACGGCAAGCGCGGTGATATCCCCCTGGTGAGCTCGCAGGCTCCGGATAATCCTCCCTCCACCCAGATCCCAGATCTTCACCGTTCGGTCCGACCCGCCGGAGATAACGAACTTCTTGTCCCAGGTCATATCCACCTTGGTCACCGGACCCTTGTGTCCTTTGAGGTCCATCAGATCGCCGGAGCTCAAGTCCCACACCTTGACAGATCCTTCGCCACCAGCGGAGACTATCAAGGAGCTGTCATGGCTAATGGCCACATGGTTCACCCTGGCGCTGTGACCTTCCAGGATTTTGCGCTCACGGAAGCTGGTCAGGTCCCACACCCGCACCACCCTGTCGTTGCCGCAAGACACGGCCATGTGGCAATCGAAGCTCACCGCCACACAATTCACCGGGCCGGTGTGCCCCCCCATCACCTTGCTTTCCCATCCACCGGAGAGAGCTTTTCTGGGCAGAGAGTTATACAACAGCCCCTGGGCCTCCAGCGCCTCCGCTCCCCGGCTGAAGCCGTGCTGCTCTCTGGCCTCTCTCACCCATTTCAAGGCGGCCACAGGATCGGACATCTCCAGGGCTTCTTTCACCCGTTCTATCTTCTCCTCATACGCCGCGCCGGCGGAGAGGACTATCTCGCTGGACTGCACACGGCTCACCATCAATGGCGCCCGGTACGATGGTGACTCCAGCGACCAACTGCGGATGGAGCCATCCCAGCCGCAGGATACGCCGTGACGTGAATCGGGAGTGAACACCACATCGTTGACCGTATCCTCATGCCCCTCGAAAGTACGCAGGCATCGGCCGGTGTAGAGATCCCAGAGCCTCACCATCCTGTCATATCCACCCGAGAGAGCAAGGGTCCCATCCTTGTTTATCGCCAGGCAGGACACCATAGCCCTGT
>JAOUNV010000027.1 GCA_029880775.1 Nitrospinota bacterium
GCGCCACGGACTTGACCGCCTTGCTGGAGGCGATCCTGAGTAAAACCGATATCGCCCGCATGCGGCTCTCCAGCATCAACCCGAACAATATTACACAGAGGCTTGTCGACCTGATGGTGTCGGAGAGCAGGTTCTGCCCCCATCTGCATATCCCCCTGCAAAACGGCTCCGACAGGATATTGAAGCTGATGCGTAGGCCATACACATCCGCCATGTACGAGGATCTGCTGAGCCGACTTGCCGAACGCATAGAGGGGATCGGACTGGGAGCGGATGTGATGACCGGGTTCCCTGGCGAGACGGAGGAGGATTTCGAAATGACCCGATCCCTTATCGAGCGGCTTCCCCTGATGATGATGCACGTTTTCTCTTACTCTTCGAGAGCCGGCACGGAGGCCCACACCCTCCCTGGCGCCGTGGTGCGAGCCAGCGCAAAGGAGCGTACCGCGAAGCTGAAGGCGATATCCGATATGAAGCGCCGGGAGTTCATATCGTCCCACGAAGGAAAAGAGATGGACGTGCTGGTGGAAAGCAGCAGGACCACAGGTGGCAAGCTGAAAGGATTCACAGCCAACTATATCCCCGCGGTTTTCGATGGGCCGGACGAAATGTCTAACACCATAGTCCGGGTGATCGGCCAACGCGCGAAGGGTGGGGCGCTGGAGTGCCGCATCCCCGAGGGCGCGTGATGGCGGTCGTGACGCTGACCACCGATTTCGGGCTGGAGGATGGCTACACTGGAGTGATGAAAGGCGTGATGCTCAGTATCGGTCCCTCCGTGTCCATTGTGGATATCACCCACAATATTCGGCCCCAGGCGATCGTGCAGGCGGCGTATATCCTTGGGGCGGCGTATCCACATTTTCCGGAGGGGAGCATCCATGTGTGCGTGGTGGATCCGGGGGTGGGCTCTCAAAGAAAGCCGCTGGCGATCCGGGCTGGGGGACGATACTTCCTGGGGCCGGACAACGGCGTGTTCACCAGAGTGTTCATGCGCCATCCAGACTTCGAAGCGTATGAGATCACAAACCGGGAGCGAATGGCGGAGAGAATTTCCTTCACCTTTCACGGGCGGGATATCTTCGCCCCTTCCGCGGCCCATCTGGCCTGCGGCGCGGCGCTGGAGACTTTCGGCCCCAGAGCGCCAGAGCCTGTGCGGGTGGACGCGGACGATGCCCGTCTGGACACGCCGGGTGTGATAAAAGGCGCCATCGTATACATCGATCACTACGGCAACGCCATCACAAATATAGACACCAGACTGTTTGAGACTGTCATGAAAGAGGGGAGTTACGACGGATATGAAGTGGTTCACCACGCGGGGCGGGTTTCCTCCATCCTTCGTTCATACAACGAGGCGGCGGACATGACGGCGCTGTGCGTCACAGTGGGCAGCTGGAACACGCTGGAGTTCTTCACCCGGCTGGGGCACGCCGCTAATATCCATGGGCTTTGTGTGAATGACCAGGTTCAAGTCCGCTTCAGCTAGGCTGCTGGCCGTGGCGCTGGGGCTGGCCCTGGCGGCCGAGGGGTGCCAGAGCCTTCATGAACCGAAGCCGGTGAAGAAATATCCTATGGTTCGCCACACCGGGGCCATGCCCAGCTTTGCCGATGACATGGATATAAAGTCGCTGACCCAGGCGGCCGAGCGCTCTTTTGAATATCTGTCGATCATAAATCCGGCCACCGAGTTTCAATTCGGCCAGCGGATCGTGACGGCGCCCCAGATGGCCTTTTCCATTCGGCGGCTAATGGAGATTATCCAGTACGAGCGGGACCCGAAGCGACGGGCCTTCATGATCCGCAATGAGTTCGATGTATTCAAGGGCTCCGGTGTCACGGATGGAGGCAACGTGCTGATTACCGGGTACTATCAGCCGGTGATGAATGTCCGCAGGCAAAAGGACGAAACCTTCCGCTATCCCTTATACAGGGCTCCGGATGACCTGGTGCAGGTGGATCTTGGTCTCTTTTCCGACAAGCTGAAAGGCAAGAGAATATCCGGGATGGTGAAAAATGGCAGGCTGGAGCCCTATCACGACCGGCGGGCGATTGATGGTGAGGGGGTCTTGGAGGCGAGGGGGCTGGAGGTCGCCTGGGCGGATGATCCGTTCGACGTGTTCATCCTCCACATCCAAGGCTCCGGCGTGTTGCGATACGAGGATGGCGAGGAGAAGTTCGCCAACTACGCCACAGTGAACGGGCACAAATACCAGTCGATCGGCAAGAAGATAATCGAGGAGGGAAAGGTCCCCCGGGAGAAGATGTCTCTGCAGGCGCTGCGGCAATGGTTCCGGGAAAATCCCCAGGAGCTGGAGCGTAACCTGTTCGTCAATCCCAGCTACGTGTTTTTCCGGGTCATGGACGAAGGGCCTTTCGGTTCGCTGGGCAGAATACTGGTGGATGGGCGAAGCGCGGCTTTTGATCATTCGCTTTTCCCTAAAGCGGCTATGGCCTGGTTTATGGCGGACATTCCCCAGGCGCAAGATGGCATGTCAGCGGGAGTGAAACGCGTCGGCAGGTTCGTGTTTAACCATGACCAGGGTGGCGCTATCAAAGGACCGGGGCGGATGGATCTTTTTTTTGGTAAAGGGCGTGACGCGGAAGCGGCGGCGGGGATGATGAAAAATCCCGGGCAATTGTATTTTCTGCTTTTAAAAGAAAAGTTGATCCGGCTCGCGGGGGAATGATCGATTCCGCCCATTACATGCGCAAGTTTGGGCCAGGAGGCAATTGAGGTTTAATTACAGCTGAGATAATAATCCCGGTGGTATACAATTGAGCGCAACCTACAGCAGTGAGCCGATACTCAGGCGTGGCCGGTTAGAACCAGAACTATCTCTATTACTATCAGGACCACTATGGTGATTTCCAGGATGATATTGTAAATTTCTCCTTGCCGGGTGGAAACCATTTCGAACATTTTTTCTAGAGTGGAGAGCTTACCTCCCACAGTAACGCGCCACCGCTCTATAAACAGTTTACGCACAGCCAGCTGATAGACTCTGGCGTCGTACCATTCACCGTACAGCTTCATGGCGTTGTCTATAGCGTCCAGTTCCAGGAGGCTGGTGGTGCGTGTGGCTACTATTGAGCTTAATGTATTTGACAGGCGCCACACCCCCGTCGCGCCAAGATTCCCCTGCTCGCGGAACCGGTCCAGTTCGCGGGTCAGTTCATCGTCCAAAGCGCGAAGGGATAGAATCTGCACGTTGGCGACTTCCAACAGGGCCAGGTCGTCTTCGAACTCCCCCTCCATGTCGAACAGCGCCGCCCCGTCCCAGTCCACCACCACCAGGTCATCCGCCTCGTACCGGACCGACCCTGCCAGGGTGGAATCTATCTCCGTATCGGTGAGAATGGCTGTCTCATCCCGAAGAAGCTGGGTCAGAAGCAGACGATGCTCATCAATAAACCGGTCGATATCGTCGTAACCAGAGAAGCAATAAAAAGAGAATTCCTCCCGAAGACCAAGAGCGCCATGCTCCCTGGCTACAGAGACGGCTATGTCGTTCAGCTTCTCCTTTTGCGCCAGTACAGTTTCCGCGCTGTCGATGGAAAATGGGGTGGAGACTTCAACGACTATAAAGACACCCCGCAATCCCTTTATCCGGGCCGAAATATCGGGGTCTGCGCCGTCGACTGGGCGCCAGTCTCTGACGATTTTAAAGCGGGGATAATATTCATCGTATCCGGGAGACCCCTTCGTCGGCTTGTATGGTAAGTCTGGAGCATGCGGATCCACCCCATGGGCGATCACCGTGACGGTATGAATGATAGTTGCCCTCATGGCTTATTTTATCGCAAAACACCAGCTTGTTCGCAGGAGAAAATAAGACCCTGTCAAAGAGGATAAGTAGCAGGCAGGCCATAGATTGCGGATAAACGATGTGAAGTCAGGCATGGATGACGAGGATAGCGGTTTTGCCGCTTCTCTGTCCTGTTGTCCAAGCTAGAGGCTGCGGCGAACCTTCCGTGCTTAATTCATATGGAAAATCGTTCGACCATTGAGGTTCTGCGTCGGCCGGGCATTGCCACCATACAAATCTTCTATCTTCTTGATCTGGGCTTCGGAAGCCGTGGTGGGAGTCTCCAGCACGCTCCACACTAGCCCTTTCGAGCATGGTGGAGTTGTCAGCGAACCGCTATATCTCAGGTGCGCCATGGAGTCTGGAAGTAATTCGTTGGCGTCCACCTGGGTGGAAACCGTAACTTCCTTATTTTCCGTTTCCACCGCGGCGCTAAACACTGTCTCCACCGCGTTGTTTGCTGAGCCGCTGTCATAGAACACACCCACAACCGCGTACTCTCCATCGGCTGATTTGCTGACGAGATGACCTTCCATTCTGTGGGTCGCGCCGTCCACCGTGTGTTCAGACGGGGTGTGGAAATGGAACTGCAGCAGGTTATACTGTTTCCCGGCCACGGTGATATATCCACCATCGGTGGGGGTGAACATTATGGTATGCCCGTTGTTGACCACGTTCCCGGCGCTGGCTTTGTAATGGAACTCCAGGTCTGAAGCGGCGTTGGTAACGGACGCTGTGATATCGATTGGCGACTGGTTTGTTCCTGTTTTGCATGCAATCCACTGAGGGTCCAGGTCACCCCAATGCTCAGGCCCAGTGGTTCAGGAGTAGCTCCAATGAGCCCCATGGCCATCCGGTGGCGGGCTCGTTGGTGGTTGTGGATGAGCCGCTGCATGAAAGCTGCAATGCCATAAATGCGGCCAGCAGGACGGAAGAAAAACCCGCGAAACGTAACTTTTTCATAGATCCCCTCATTTGTCTCAAGTTTTAAAAAAAATGGTATATGAACAGTTCCAGCAACTCCCCAAAGAAAGCTGGCCCCCCCAAAAAGCTTGCCATAATATCTGAGCCGATGTTTTCTCGATAATTCCCGGAGCAGTCAACCATATTTATTTCGACATGGTGAGAAAAATGGAGTGGCTAAGGAAATTAACGATCCATTTTGTTCTGCTCTCTCTGGGTCTGATGAGCATTATTATCTGTAGAACATGGCGCCGATGCGTAAATACATTTAAAAGTCAGGATTGAGGTTGGAATAGGATTTTGCCATAAAAGGAGAGGTCATAGCGCGAACCAGCGCGCTATAATTTAGCGAGAACACCATTTCGGCGCCCACAGAAAACCCAGACTCCAGGATCAGGTGATCACTACTGGCCCCCAGAATCTTGATTTCGGGAGGCGGAACAAGGCCTTGCGGATCTGTGTCCTGCTCTCCGATGGCGAGGATTACCTGCGAAATACTACCCCGATCCATGGGGAATTTCTTGTTTCCAAACGCGGTCTGGGCGATATCGCCCCATGGCTTCGAAGGCTTGATCTTGGACTCGATCACTTCGGCTGTGAGAGTGATGGCGTCTGTATGCAATCCGTCAATGGGTTGGCGGTGGAGAGGCTCCCGGCCAAGGAGGATCGCCTCGCCCAGGCGCAGATTGTTGATTCTACCTGCTTCTGCGTCGCTGAGTGCCCATGGAAGGTTTGCGGAGTTCCCACCTGACACAATGTCAACCGTCAGGCCGAATGTTGCCTCGATGGAGGCTGCAAGAGCGGATAGCTGCGCCATTTTCCTTGCGTCAGGGGCTACTCCGCTACGGCAGGCCAAGTTGGCGCCGATCCCTTTGAACGCGATGTTCGGCAGAAGAAGGGTCTCTCTCACGATGTTCATAAGGTCGCCTGGCATTACTCCTTCACGGAGATCTCCCATCTCGACCATCAGCACGATTGAGTGGGTCCGTTTCGCCCGCTGGGCGGCGAGCGAGAGAGTTTTTATTATATCAATCTCAGTGTTGAAACTTACATCGGCGTACATCACCACTTGGTCCGCCTGACTGAGCATGGGAGAGCGGGTGAGTGTCATTGGCGCAGATACACCGGCGATATGCATAGCCTTGATGTTTTCGATGCGGGAGTCTCCCAGCCCTGTCACGCCTGCGTTAAGCAAGGCCCCAGCGATTTCGGGCGAGCCGAGGGTCGCCTTTGTGACACCAGTGACGGAGATGCCTTTGCTTGACAGGAGTTTGACAAGAGAGCTGGCGTTGTGACGGATCTTATCGAGGTCAATATTCAGTCGCGGTGTGGTCATCAAGCGCCGACGGCCAGCTTCTCCTCAAGCTCCGGAAAGGCTGCAAGGACCATCTCCACCAGTCGCTCCGGTGACCGAGTCAGCGCATCGGTGGCGGGAATGCCCAGTTCGCTCTCGTAGCGCCCTATGGCAGCTTCGACTTCGGTGTCGGTCATATTCTCGTGGTTGATCGTTAGCCCGATGACCTTCGTATCAGCGAAGGCCTGGATCAGATTTATTTCAGTGGCGGGAGTTGGCATGGGCATATGTTCAAAGTCGCAACGGTTGGTCCGCGCCGGAGCGTGCTGCAGCACAACACCATCCGGGCGCCCGCCTCGGAGGATAAAGCAGGAAGACAAGTAGGCGGGGTGGCTTAGAGCGCCTTGTCCTTCGATTATGATCACATCTGGGGCCTCGGCTTCGAACGCCTCCACGATGCTTGCCTCCACCTCGCCTGAGCAAAACTGCGATGGGATGGCGTCTAGAGCGATACCGTAGCTGGCGCCCTGGATCAATCCGGTCTGGCCGGTGCCGACCATCACAGCTTTCACCCCGTGATCGTTGAGAGCGCGAGTCAGGATGGTGGCGGTGGTGCGCTTGCCAATGGCGGCGTCGGTGCCGAGCACGGCTATGCGGGGGCAAGTGACCTCGGTGATGCGTCCGCTAAACAACCGCAAATCCTTTTTTGCGCGTGGCTTTCGGACATCGAAGATTGTGACATCCGACGCTAAGCTCGCCGCGGCGAACTCCGGGTCATCATTTAAAAATTCATGGAGGCCATTGACTATGTTCATTCCCAGGCCAATGGCCTCGAACACCAAGTCGCGCTCCAACTTCGACAACATGCCGCTGGCCGGGGCCATCCCATAGATAAAGTAATCCGGTACTCTTCCCGCGAAACTTAGCGCATCGGCCAGGTCACGGCAGATGGGAATAGCGTTCGGTTTCTCGTCTAACACCATTCCGGTGTTTTGGCCAGATTTCTGGCTGTCGATGACAGAAAGGATGTCGTACTTTTCTGAATGACGGACCAGTCCATTGGCAGTCTTGCCATCAATGGCTCCAAAGTTCCCCTCGCAATAGACAACCGCAGTGGAGGCCCGCGTTTCCTTTCCCTTTGCGCGCAGGTGGGCAAAGGTAGGTATAATCTTGCCTGTGGCGCAATGGCCGTTGACTAAGTCAGAGCTTTGGATTCTTGAAAGTTTGGATGCGGACATTGTCACTCCTTGAGTTATCTCAGGGGAGGCGACAGTATCGTGTCAGCCGGGATTGACTGAATTTCAACGAATAGTCTCCGCTAAGCGGGAAAGCTACAGGTACAATATCACATTATGACGCCAAATGACATTAAAGTATCTTTGCGGCAAGAACCTCGGCCCTTTTATTTAAGCATGGTTTCGGCTTGCCGGATACGCTCACTCTCATAGTCCATGACAAGGTTTTCATACTCTCCATCCATCAGGGGGCTGGAAATGGCGAAGTCGGCCGAGGATCGGTTGCAGGCGAGCACGATGTTATAGACAGTGGCGATTCGTTGCAGCGCATGGATGTCTGGTTCGTGAGGGTGGGCCATCAACGGATCCCACAGGAAGATGACCACATCTATTTTGTTATCGGCGATTCTGGCGCCGATTTGCTGATCCCCTCCCAGCGGGCCGCTCTTAAACAGGCTGATGTCAAGCTTCAGCTCCCGGGCGAGGATGCTTCCTGTGGTACCGGTGGCGAAGAGTTCATGGCGGGTCAGGGATTCTCTGTTGAACTTCACCCATTCGAGCATGTCTTTCTTGCGCGAATCATGCGCCACAAGCGCGATCCGCTTTTTCTTCGGGAAGCTGACTCGTTTATATACCGAATAACTCATATCTATGTTGTTTCGTTTTAATTGTTAGTGCGGGGTGTATTTGATCACAATAGTGTTACATCGTTCTGGATCACGGAGGCGCTGCCTTTTATGACGTAATAGGCGAATAACGTTTACAAGCCAATCGAAGACATCTGAGTGGAACTGTTGTTCTTTACACGCGCGATGAGGTATTAAACAAGCGTCTGGTGGGGAAAAAATCACCTGACTCCGCCTACGCGCGGCTATAACATCGACAACATAGCAAACGTGAAACGCTTACAAAGAAACAGCCGGGCAAAAGCCCGGCTGCGCAAAGCACAGGGAATTTACCAGCGCTTCTGTGAGGAAGACTTGCGAGGCTCGGACTGGTTCACTTTAAGATTTCGCCCTTCAAGCTCTGTGTTATTAAGAGACTTGATGGCGGCATCAGCGCCGGCGTTGTCCATTTCAACAAAACCGAAACCTCGGGTTCTGCCTGTTTCGCGGTCGGTGATGAGCTTTACTGACTGGATTTCTCCAAAGGGCTCGAACATTTCGCGCAAAGCGTTTTCGGTGACGGAGAAAGGAAGGTTACCAACATAGATGTTCATTTTCAATACATGTCCTAAAAAAAAGTCAAAAAACATACTTTAGAGGTTATCGCGATTTGGAGCTACCCAGCGGCCAGGCGATATTATCTTAGGGGGAAACAGAAGAAGGAAATTATTCGACAGTCTCAATCTAAAATAAAACACTAAAGTCGCCCCAGCCTGACAGGTATTTCATCTGTTGTCAATAAATATCTTATATGCGCCTCCCTGGCATTGCGCTTGGCTCATCTCAAGGCTTGTACGGTCTGACAGGTGTAAATATTCCACATGACAACAGCAGGAAGAAACTACCCTGTTGGCATGTTTGAAGCGCTTTTCAATGGTCCAAGAGCCATTGTTGGGGGCTGGGTCGCCAATCCGGATGTATAATGGCTACAATATGAGCGCTCTGAATATTTTTGAGATTTACCACTCCATCCAGGGGGAGAGCACCCACGCCGGGCGCAAATGCGTCTTCATCCGGCTGGCGGGGTGCAACATCTCCTGCTCCTATTGCGACTCCACAGAGGCCGCCTCTGGGCAAGGGACGCAAATGAGTATCCAACAGGTCCTCGAAATAACGCACAGCCTGGGTGCCCGCCTGGTGGAGGTAACCGGGGGTGAGCCACTGATCCAGCCGGAAGCTGGGGCGCTGCTGGCGGCGTTGCTCGACGCCGGGTTCGAGACGCTGGTGGAAACCAACGGGACGATGCTGATAGACCAATTCGACCGGAGGGCCGGCTATATCGTCGATATCAAGACTCCCGGCTCCGGCGAAGAGGGGAGCTTTCTGGAGGCAAACCTGGAAATGCTGTCGGACAAGGACGAGGTGAAATTCGTTATCACCTGCAAGGAGGATTTCGACTGGGCCGCGCGGATGGTGGAGCGATGGGGTTCGTCCCGGCGCTCTGCCGTGTTGCTATCCCCCTCTCAGGGAAAGGTGGAGCCCCACATGCTGGCCGAGTGGCTGTTGGAGTCCAGGGTCGACGCCCGGCTGAACCTGCAACTGCACAAGATCATCTGGGGTCCCGAGGCCACCGGGGTCTAGCTGATTTGCCTTTTCGAATTCATCAAGAAGCTTTTTGGAGAAAAAGCGCCATCGCCCACCCAGGCTATACGATCCGCTATTTACCCAGCTTCAGAACCTTTTTTAACGCGGAGCCGGTTTGGGACTTTTTAACTTTCACCACTTCCTCCGGTGTCCCGGCGGCTATGATGTACCCTCCAGCGTCCCCCCCTTCCGGGCCCAGGTCTATGATATAGTCGGCGGTTTTTATCACGTCCATGTTGTGCTCTATCACCACCAGGGTGTTGCCTGTGTTGGTGAGCCTGTTCAACACCTTCAAAAGTTTTCGCACATCGTCAAAGTGCAGCCCCGTGGTGGGCTCGTCCAGGATATAAAGGGTGCGCCCGGTGGAGCGTTTGGACAGCTCCTTGGATAGCTTCACCCGCTGAGCCTCGCCGCCGGAGAGAGTGGTGGCGCTCTGCCCCAGCTTGATATACTCCATCCCCACATCGTTTAAAGTGGCCAGGGTTTTCTCTATGGATCGATGGTTCTCGAAGAAGGCCAGAGCCTCTTCCACGGTCATCTCCAGTATGTCGGCGATCGACTTGCCTTTCAGCTCGATCTCCAGTGTCTCCCTGTTGAACCGATGGCCGCCGCACTCCTCGCACGCCACATAGACATCAGGCAGAAAGTGCATCTCGATCTTTATGATGCCGTCCCCCTGGCATGTCTCGCATCGGCCTCCTTTGACGTTAAAGGAGAACCGCCCCGGCTTATAGCCGCGCTTGCGGCTCTCCGGCAGATTAGAAAACAGGTCGCGGATTTCCGTGAACACTCCTGTGTATGTGGCCGGGTTGCTGCGGGGGGTCCGGCCAATCGGGTTCTGGTCAATATCGATAACTTTATCGATATGCTCCAGCCCCTCCAGCTTTTTGTAAGCTCCGGGGCGTTCGTGAGATCCCCAGAAATGAACCGCCAGC
>JAOUNV010000205.1 GCA_029880775.1 Nitrospinota bacterium
ACAACGGCCCTCCTGGAAAAAGGTCAGGGCTTGGAGATGGCGAACTGGCCGGTGGCGGAGAACATGTTCCGATCCTGCTGGACTCCGTTAACGCTCCACCGGTACGCCCTGCCCTGGCCGAAGTTGTCCAGATCGACAGACGCGCCGGGCTGGAAAGTTTTTATGTTAAGTATCTCCCTGGATCCGGAAGGGTCCATCTCGTTAATGACGATTCTGTATTCAGACGCCCCCTCCACGCTATCCCAGGAGAAATCCACCGCGCCGCGCCGCGTCTTCACCGTCAGTCCGGCGTTAGCCTGGCCCACCTTGCGTCCCGCGTCGGAAAAGCCGAAGGAGGGACCGGGGCTTGTGGCGGGCTCGTAGATGGTGAAGGACTGATGGCTTCCCAGGTCCATAGCCTGGGGGCCCTTTCCGCCGAACGCCAGGAACAAAAGCAACGTGGCCGCAAAAGCGTAGGCCGGGATGGGGGAGGTGACCCATCGGAGGATAAGCGCCGACTTTGTTTCCCTGGAGGGGAGAGCTTCTGTCGTTGGGGCTTTGCTGGTCATACCAGGGGCCACCGCCTGCAAAAACTTCAGGGGTGTTGGCTCTACCCTCAGCACTCCCTCGGTCATTTTCACGCTGGAGTGGGAAAAATACGCCGCCCTCTCGAAGCATATGTCGCATCCGTCGGTGTGCGCGGAGTATGCTCGCCAATCCAGGTCTGGAAGCCTGCCACCCAGAAAATCCCCCAGGACCTCTGTGGGGACGCATCGAGCGGTCAGTTCCAGCGGCTTCACATCCTCCGGCGCCAGTATGAGCGCGGAGCGCAAGGTGAGCAGGGAGATGACCTTTTCTCGGCAGGGAGCGCAAGTATTGATATGGTCGGACAACGGCTCGCGCTCCTTCTGGGGGAGAGCCGGATCTTGGAACATCAGCAGTTCCACCATGCTCAAATGTCTTGAAGTATTGCTCACTTTCCTAGTCCTCGATAATCCGCCAGTTGCCCTGTCGTAATCTTCCTAAACTCCAGTTTCGGTCAAAATCGCCTTAAGGGATGAAGGTGTAAGCTCCATCTCCTCATGCTTTAGATTAGAACGGACGATTTTTAGCAATTTTTTGATATTTTTTTCAAGAGCGTAAAAAACGTCCTGTTCCGTGGATTGCTCGATCGGTTTGGAGTCCGACACATCGATACCCAGCCGCTTGTAGAAGTTCACTATATCCTTGGCTTTCATCTCCTTGTTGAACCATAAGGAAAGAAGCCTCCTCCCCGGCTTGTCCATTTTCTCCAGGGCGCCGCGCAGAATCCGGAAGAAGTTATCCAGCTCCAGTTGGTCCACCATGTCCATCTCGTCCCTGGATAGCTCAAAAGGCTTGCCTGGGCCATCCTCGTTTTCTGGGGCGTGATCCACCTGGAAAAACACAGGGTTCTGGATCATGTCGATGGCGCCAGATTTAATCAGGGCCTCCTGCACAGTTTTGATAACCCTGCCTGCGTCATCCAGCCCCACACCCAGCTCCCTGGCGATAAAAGCCTTGTCTCGGCGCATCCGCAACATCACGAAGGTCATCCTCTCGTTCTCTGGCAATCCCTGGATAGCCACCGGAAGCCTTTTTATAGATGAGGAACTAAAAAACCCGGCCATATTTCCACCTGAGCCAGTCTATATGCATTTCCTTGGAATTTAGAATCGTCCACACGAAAGTGGAGAGAAGGCAATCGTTCTTTCCCGTGTATTTGGCCACCCTTCGCTTCAGCTGCTCGAATATCCATATATACGTGTCCAGCCCCTCGTCACACTCCATCGCGTCGTTTCGGATGGAATGCCCCTGCCGCTGCAACGACAGGCTGGTGAGCCCGCAGAAATATTCCCCGGCGGAATAGGGGCAATGCCCCACGCACCATTCCTTGGCCTTGTAGAGCACCCAGTTGGTGAAGCTTTCCACAAAAAGCTCCCACGCTCTCGGATCGTCCTGGATAATCAGGGCCACCAGCTCGGTGTCGCGGGCCAGTTTGTCTTTTTTAGTAGTTGCGGAGTCCATCAGGGGATTATAGGCATGCACTGAATGGCCGGTCAATTCCCTTCCTTCACTCCTGGCTCCGGAGGCCAGGCAGCTTCGGCCAGATGAAAGGGGGCGCCGGGAACGCCTTTCCGCCGCGGAAGGCGCTCCTGGGCTTTGAGCAGAACAAGCCATGTCAGCGGCGGGGCGAGTAATAGTACCCCTCTTCAGGGTAGTAGTAGCCGTCATCACGCCTCGGCTCCTGATATTTCGGCGCATTACCGCGCCTTGCCTTTGGCTGGTAATACGTGTCGCGGCGCCCGGAGTTGATCTCCCGCTCCCGCTGTTCGTAGAACAGTCCTGTGGTGTATCCCAGCACTCCGCCGATCAAGGCGCCCTTGTCGCGTCCTCCACGGCCATACTGATGCCCGATCACCGCTCCCGCTCCCGCGCCCATCAACGCCCCCATGGAGGGGCTGTCCGGCCTGGCAGGAACTACGGCGCATCCGGTGGAGATGGCCGCCGCGGCCAGCATCGCCGCGAATAATGCTATATGTCTCATGTTCGCCTCCATCAAAGGTGGTTTGTCTCAATCCTCCTGGAGTTTGTTGTACGGACACGGTTTCGAAAATTGGGTAGGCAGATCATTGCAAGGCTATCCTCCGCCCCGGCAAGACCGATCAATGATATGATGCCAGGGTAATGTCTTTAAATGACCGATGGCCTACACGGCTCCCTGTATTTTTAAACAGGAATTGTCAGGCGTAATGCTGAACATAAAAAATATATACAAGTTCTCTTTCCTTCCGCTCCTGGTTGTCATTCTGGCTGCGCCCATGCTTTCCGGGTGCTCGACCGACAACTTCACATGCCGTGATTTGCAGATCACGAACCCCTCTTTCCCGGACGGTGTCGTGGGGATACCTTATGCCGATCTGGTGACGGTGGAGAGCAACTGCCAGTGGTGGAAGGTCGAGGGACGCAACTTCGTGGAGTTCCGTTTGCCATACGCCGACCAGCCGCCGGGAGTGGATATGGACGCCATGGGCGCCATAACCGGAATCCCCACCACAGCCGGTGTATACCCTTTCACCATCACTGCCATCAACATTACCCATATGATAGAGACCAAGAGGGACTACTCGATCACAATCCTGGAGGCCGATGGGCAGGGTCCCTCACTTTATTATCTTGAGTAGTTCCCGGAACCTGCTTCGTCCACACCATGAGCAGGCCCAGGCCTTGGCTCCGATGATCAGCTTTTCCATATTCGCGTCCAGACGCCTTGCTTGCGTCCAGACGCCTTGCTTGCGTCCAGACGCCTTGCTTGCGTCCAGACGCGCGGTCATAGTCTCAAACTCTGTTCTCCACCAGCGCCTTCACCACCGACGGGTCCGCCAGGGTGGATGTGTCCCCCAGTTCATCGACGTTCCCTTCGGCGATCTTGCGTAAAATGCGGCGCATAATCTTGCCGCTGCGGGTCTTGCACAAGGCGGGGGAGAACTGGATTTTATCCGGCTTGGCGGTGGGGCCGATCTCCTTTGCCACATGGGCCAGCAGGGCCTTTTTCAATGTGTCGTCCCCCTCCCTTCCGGCGACCAGCGTCACATAAGCATAGATTCCTTGTCCCTTGATGTCGTGGGGATAGCCCACCACCGCCGCTTCGGCCACCGCCTCGTGGGCCACCAAGGCGCTTTCCACCTCCGCGGTGCCGATCCTGTGCCCCGCCACATTGAGCACATCGTCCACCCGGCCCATGAGCCAGTAGTAGCCGTCCTTGTCTCGCCGGGCGCCATCGCCGGTGAAATATAGATCCTTGTATTGGGAGAAATATGTATCGCGAAAGCGCTCATGGTGGCCATAGACGGAACGCATCTGGCCTGGCCATGAGGTCTTTATGCACAGATAGCCTCCCTCGTCCACCTCCGCTTCGGAACCGTCCTGCCGCAGGATCACCGGCTGCACTCCGGGGAAAGGCATGGTGGCGGAGCCTGGCTTTGTGGGGATGGCGCCTGGCAGTGGGGTTATCAATACTCCGCCGGTCTCCGTCTGCCACCAGGTGTCCACTATGGGGCATCGCTCCTTTCCCACATGCTTGTGATACCAGATCCACGCTTCCGGGTTGATCGGCTCACCCACGGAGCCTAGCACCCGCAGGCTGGAGAGATCGCAATCGTTCACCCAGTTTTCCCCGCAGCTCATCAGGGAGCGGATGGCGGTGGGAGCGGTGTAGAAAATGTTCACGCCAAACTTGTCCACCACTTTCCAGAACCGGTCCGGATTCGGGTAGTGGGGGACTCCCTCGAACATCAGGCTGGTGGCGCCATTGCCCAATGGGCCGTATACGATATAGCTGTGGCCGGTGATCCAGCCTATGTCCGCCGTGCACCAATAGACATCTTCCGGTCGGTAATCGAATATCCACTTGAAGGTGGTCATGGTGTATAGCAGGTAACCGGCGGTGGTGTGCAGCACCCCCTTCGGCTTTCCGGTGCTGCCGGATGTGTATAGGATAAAGAGGGGGTCTTCCGCGTCCATCTCCTCGCAGGGGGATTCAGTGGAAACGGTGGCTGTTTCCTCGTCCCACCAGAAGTCGCGCCCCGGCGCCATGTCCACCTTGCCATCCACTCGTTTATATACGATGCACGCT
>JAOUNV010000206.1 GCA_029880775.1 Nitrospinota bacterium
CCAAAAGCGGGGAGCAGTCGGCCACCGTTCCCATGGCCACCAGCCCCATCAGCCGCTTCAGGTTGGGCTCCCTGCCCGCGCCCATGTCATCGCGCATAACCTTTCGCGCGGCCATGGCAAGCTTGAACGCCACCCCCACGCCGCTCAAGTCTCGGCAGGCGGCGCCCTGGGCGCAAAAGTGTGGATTCACCTCCACCAGCGCCTGGGGCCTTTGCCCGGAGGGGAGGTGATGATCTGTGATTAACATGTCCAGCCCCAGCTCCCCGGCCCGCCGGGCCGCGTCCACCGCCGATGACCCGGTGTCCACGGTGATCACCAGCGCGGCGCCATCCCGCTTGATCATATCTACTTCATCTATAGTCAGGCCTCTGCTCTCCGACTCTCGCCGGGAGGCCACCACCTGGGAGTTTACTCCAGACTCCTCCAGGAAACGATGCAGCATAGCGCCGCCGGTGAGGCCGTCCACGTCGAAATCGCCATACACGGCCACCTTCTCTCCCCTCTGCCGGGCCAGCGCCACCCGCTGGGCGGCTTTATCCATGGATGGGATTTCATAAGGAGAGGAGATTGAATCAAGGGAGGGATTAAGGAATAGCTCAGCCTCTTCCGGGGTGGTGATTCCCCGGTTCGCCAGCAGCCGGGCCATCAGCGGTTCCAGCCCCAGCGCCTCTCCTATCGATTCGCGGGCTTCCGCGTTGTCTGGGGCCAGCGCCCAGTTTGCGCCACTCCAGGTCATGGGGCCGCCTGTCGAATTGTGGCCACAGCATGGTCCAGCACCCCGGCGGCTTGCTCGAAGGAGCATCGGGAGTCGTTGAAAATAAAAGTGAAGGCGTGGAGGCTCCCATCTGGGCCGGCGCCGTATCCGGCCAGGGAGGCTACGCCGTGCAGCGAGCCTGTTTTTGCCCGGACGGCGTATAGGATGTGGTACCCGTTTCCCCTGGTTTTCAGCGATCCGTCCACCCCCATGATACCCAGCGCCGCCACCAGGTCTGGCCCTATATCGAACCTGTTTCCCATTTTAAAAAGTAGCCGGGTGATGGCATTGGCTGTCAGGGTGTTTTGACGGGAGAGCCCCGACGCGTCTGTGAGGTGGATCCCATCCATCGGAATGCCGCTTTCCTCCAGGAACACCATCAGTATACGCAGGGCCGTTTTGTGGGTTCCCGGCGGGCCTTCCAACTGGGCGGCCATGGTCTTGGCGATCTGCTCGGCGGTGAAATTGTTGGAATACTTGTTCAATCCCCTCACGATAAGCGCCAGCGGCTCCGACTTGTGCTCGTACAACAGGGAAGCGTCCTCCGGCTCTACCCCTTCTTCCCATCCACCATTTATTGTGACACCAGCCTTGGCGAAATATTCCAGGAACACCTGCCCGGCCAGCCTCACAGGATCCTCGACATTGATGTAGACGGTTTTTCCCTTGTCCCCCGGAGCCATCCTGCCGGAGACATGGATAGTGTCCACTGTATGATTGTTCACCCTGGAGGCGGCCACCCTTCTTCTCGGTTTTCCCGTGGTCCCTCTATTTATGATCTTGTAATACCCAGGGTCGGGGAAAAGGGAGACGGCCAGCGGCTGGCTGATGGCGGAGCCGGGAAATACACGAACCGCCACCGTGTTGTAATTCACCGACAAAGCCGAAAGCCCTGCGTCATATGCTCTCTGGCTTCTTTGCTGATCCCAGGTAGGAGCAGCCTTTGCGCCATCAAAGTATGATTGGTCCACCACCAGCTTGCCGGTAACCCGGGTCACCCCCATCCGGTGTATGGTGTCCGTGATGATCCACACCTGTTCCGGGGTCAGCTTCGGGTCTCCCATCCCCTTTATATAGATGTTTCCGTCTACCACACCATTGGTCCGCGCTCCGGAATGGCTGATCCTGGTGCGGAACCGAAACGCCGGGCCCAGGTGGTGGAGCGCAGCGGAGGAGATCACCAGCTTCTGGATCGACGCGGGAGTCCGCGGGGTGTCGGCGTTGAGCTCGTACAATATCTGCCCCGTGTCCATGGAGACAATGCTGGCGGATGTGTTTTCGGTTCTGGCGCAGCCATGCTTGAGGGCTGAGCCGACAGCTTTCTGGAAGCTTGCCAGCCTGGCCTGGCCCGCCAGCCTAGACTGATCCGCCGCCTGAAGTGGCGACGCCCAAGCCAGGGCGAAGAGGGCGACCAATGCCATTAGTGGGGTTGTAATCCGTGGCAGGGTGGTATGGGTATCGAAACTCATCGCACGATGCACGCGGCGAAGTGGCCGGGTGAGCGCTCTGTCAGCGGTGGGACGGTGGACTGGCACTCTTTTTTCATGATCGGGCAGCGAGTGTGGAAAAAGCATCCTGATGGGAGGTTGATGGGGCTGGGAGTCTCCCCTGTCAGAGTGATCCTGTTTCCCCTGGACTCCGGGTTCGGCTCTGGAGTGGCGGAGAGGAGGGCCTCTGTGTATGGGTGTATAGGATTCGAATATATGGCCGCCGCAGGGCCCGTTTCCATCATGGAGCCTAAGTACATGACCCCCACATGGTCGCATACCCTCTCTATGAGGGCCAGGTCGTGTGATATGAAAAGGTAGGCCATGTTCCTTTCCTCCTGCAGGTCTAACAGCAGATTGACCACCTGGGCCTGGATCGACACATCCAAGGCGGAGACAGGCTCATCGCACACCACCATCTTTGGATTGAGAGCCACGGCCCTGGCGATGCCCACTCGTTGGCGCTGGCCGCCGGAGAACTCGTGGGGGTATCGGCCCAGCGCGTCGCGCCCCATTCCCACTTTATCCAGCAATTGGGCGGCCATTTCCATACGGTCGCTTTTGGCGCCCACATCAAATATGTGGAAAGGCTCGGAGACTATGGCGCCGATGGTCATTCTTGGATTTAGGGATGAATATGGATCCTGGAAGACAATCTGGATTTTCCTTCGCAGTTCTCTCATTTCCTTGGGTGGAAGGGAGAAGATATCGGCGCCATCGAAGACCACCTGCCCTGCGGTGGGGTCCAAAAGACGCAGCACCAGACGACCGGTAGTGGTCTTACCACATCCGGACTCGCCCACGAGGCCGAAGGTCTGGCCCATGGGCAGGCTGAAGCTCACGTCATTGACGGCGTGGACATTTCCCACCACGCTTGAAAATACACCCGCTTTAATGGGGAATTTCTTGACGAGGCCGGAAACTTTAAGTAGAGGCGCGGTCATGGGTGATATTTTGTATGCGCGCAGTTGAGATGTCAACGGGCAAATTACGGTTTAGGTTGACTACTGGCGCCAAAACTGATAAAAATCACGAATATGATGCCTTGAGAAATAACCTGTCCAACTGGGGAATAAGATGAGAAGGACAATTGTAGCTACAATAATATGCGCTCTTTTTTCATTTACTCATGACGCTGCTGCGTCCGGTTTCCGTTTGATGGAAATCGATAATGTGGGGCAAGGGATGGCCCATGCCCGAGTGGCTGGCGTAGACGACGCTGCGGCGGTTTACTACAACCCGGCGGCGATGCCTGAAATCGAGAAATACAGCGCGAAAGCTGGCTTTCAGTATGTCGACCCAAAGACGAAGCTGGACCACGCCACCGGCCCTGAGGAGACCGTCAATGAGACTCTCCCGGTTCCTCATCTTTATTCTGTGAGCAAGATGGAGGACATGGGGCTCTCTTTCGGTATGGGTGTGTTCTCCAATTTCGGCCAGGCCGTAAGCTGGGAGATCGACTCCCCCTTGAGGCATGTGGCCACGGACACCAAGCTGAAAACCTACACGGTGAACGCTTCCGCCGCCATGAGCCTGGAGTTGCTTTCCATCGGGGTGGGGGTGAACTATATGACGGTTCACGCCGAGTATGACAACATTCATTCATACACAGGCCTTGGGGGCGATGGTTATTCACTGGTGGATGTCGATGGCTCTACTGTGGGATTCAATGTCGGCCTGCTGATGAAGCTCACCGACGCGATCAAGATCGGCGCCACATACCGCTCCGCCATGACGGCCGACCTTAGCGGGCGGGTGGACATGGAGAATATCCCCGGTTATAACAACACAGCGCACCGCGCGCGAATCCTGGCCGGTCAGGCGAGCGCCGCCGCACCGCCTTCCGGTGGCGGCGACAGCGGGCCTGGCTCCACCAAAGACGATTACAAATCTGATGTTGATACCTCTTTCAACTTCCCGGCGATCGCTTCGGCGGGGATCAATATCAATGTGACCGATGCTTTTTCGGTGGAATTCGACGTTGATTACACCCAATGGTCCGCTTTTGACGAGATCACATTTAAATTCGCCAGCCCCCTCTCCCTGGAGGGGCACGAGGTTCTGCCGAATTCCGTGACGTATGTGCAGAACTGGGAGGACACCACCACGTTGAAGATCGGCGCGGCGTTCAAGATCGATCCACAGATGACCTTCAGGTGTGGTTTCATTGTGGATCCATCCCCCGTTCCGGACGATACTTTCTCTCCGAGAACTCCAGACGCGGACAGGAACGTGGTTACGGTGGGCTTTGGTTACAGAGCCTCCGACAACTACACAGTGGACGCTTCGTTCGCCTACATTATGATGGGCGACAGGGACGTATCCAACAATGTGGGCGCCCCGAACGACGACGTGAGCGGGACCTATAGCACCACCGCCAA
>JAOUNV010000207.1 GCA_029880775.1 Nitrospinota bacterium
GCCGTATTCTGCTCCTCGATTCCCCCTTTTTCGATAATCTGGCAGAATTCAATGGCGGAGCCGTCCATGATGGGAGCCTCATCGCCGATTTTTATCAGAAGGTTGCTAATCCTGTAGCTATGCAGGGCGGAGAGGATATGCTCCACGGTTTTTATCACCACGTCTCCGGAGGCTAGTGTGGTGGAGTAATCAGTGGAACGAACATTTTCTATATGGGCGGGCATGCTCTGGCCAGAGCTGATATCCCAGAACACAATTCCCGAATCTGGCGGCAGCGGGGAAAGGATGATACCAGTCTTCAGACCTGAATGCAGACCTTCGCCACACAGCACCACGGAATTTTTCAGGGTGCGCTGGCGGGTTTTGAGTTTGTCGCCACCTTTGATACTACCTGTCCTCACCAGCGCCGTTGTGTCATCGGGCGCCTTTTCCTTTTTTGTTTTCTCTTTCTTTTCTTCAGCGGCATGGGGGGGAGCAAAGCTTCCTTTGCCGGCGATTGAAATATATTCACCAGTCAGGTCCACCCCCTCACAGGCCAGGACCACAAGCTCCAGAAAGTTGTACAGTTCCCTCGTGTTCCCTTTAAACACCGTCCTCCCGACAGAATCAATCAGGCCGCTGTCGATTTTCTCAATCCTTTTGGAGTATTTTTCCGCCAGGCCCCGGACCAGTTGCTCCACCAACTCTGGAATATCCTCCGGTCGCTCGGCCAGGGAGGATATCGTGACGCGGGCGCCGCCAAAATATCCGGCCAGGGGCTTGGATAGGTTGGGGACGTTTTTCCCCTTTTCCAGAGCGGCGCCGATCACCCTTACGGTATCCGGCTCCGAGTTCGTCGGCAGTTTATCGGTCAAGCTCTTGGCCAGCTTGCGTTGCAGCTTCAAGGATAAGGAACTAAGCTTGTCCAGGAAAAGGATTCCGCCGCGAGCCTGGGCGGCCAGGCCAGGCCCATTTCCGCTCCAGCCAGCCCCTTTGGCCGGGGGCCCGAAAATAGTCTCCCTGTAGTTTTCATCGGTAAGGCTGTCACATTCCACCTTGATGAAGGGCCCCCCATTCCCCTTGGCGTGAATCAGCCTTGCGGCGAATTCTTTGCCCGAACCCACCGGCCCGGTTATCAATATCGGCCCGGTCTTTTTCGCCGCATTTTCAATGGCGCTCTTGGTTCCGGCCACCAACGCGGAGGGACCGGAAAACCAGCTCTCCATCGAGTATGGGCCGGAAGCCGGTTTTTTCGAGGCAAAGGGCTCGGCCTCTGCCCTGGCAACCAGGGCCCCGGCCACGGCTTTTAAAATGGTCTCCAGGGAGAAAGGCTTTTCTATGAAATCAAAGGCGCCAAGCTTTGTGGCCTTAACGGCGGTGTCTATGGCGCCGTGCCCGCTCATCACCACAACTTCGGTTCCGCTGCTCATTTTCTTCAGGATCTTCAAAGTTTGGATGCCGTCTATGCCGGGGATCCAGATGTCCAGAAGCACCAGATGGGGCGCCTCGGCCCGGATCATGCGTAGGGCGGTTTCCCCATCTTCGGCCAGGGATACGGAGTAACCCTCGTCGGTGAGGATGTCGTACAAGGCGCCGCGGATGTTTTCTTCGTCATCCACGACAAGAATTTTCCCTTTATTCATATCTACAACCATGAATCGTGGGCGCCGCCCGCAGGCGTGGCCATTGGGTAGCGCCAGGCGACCGTTGGGCCATGCGGATTTAAATTTGATTCTAGCATTAAACTGTCGACAATTCGATGGTAAACACCGCCCCCATGGGCTCGTTGTCCCGCACATATATCCTGCCCCCATGGTCCTCCACCACGCGGCTTACGATAGCCAGCCCCAGGCCGGTGCCGTTTTCCTTGGTGGAGAAGTATGGCATGAATATCTTCTCCTTTATTCCCGGGTTCACCCCGGCTCCGGTGTCCTCCAGCTCCACGGCGATCTTCCCCTGGTCGAGCATCGCCCTGGTTCTCAAGGTTATCGTTCCCTGCCCCTTCACCGCCACCAGGGCGTTTTCCACCAGGTTGATCAGCGCCCGGCGCATCTGCTCATGGTCTATCCTCACAGGCTTCACCCCCGGGTCCAGCTCCGTGCGTAGCTCGACGCCGGGGCTGGTGTCCTCATACAGCTTTACCACGTCATTTATTATCGCGTGCAGGTCGGCCATTTTCCTGATGGCGCCCATCTCCTCCTCCGGCGGCAGGCTCCTGCCGGAAAGGTCCACCTCCGCCTGTTTGGCGAACCGGGAGAAACGGTCCACCAGCGCCTTTAACTGGTCCACTTCCTGGATGATGACGTTGGTGGCGTCGTCTAGCACCTTGGGAAAATCGGGTGCGTTCTGGCCAAATTTGCGCCGCATTCTTTGGGCGTTGAGCTGGATTGGGGTGAGCGGGTTCTTGATCTCGTGAGCGATCTGCCGGGCCATCTCTCGCCAGGCCATGGTCCTCTGCGCCGCGATCAGGGCCGTGACATCGTCGAAGACGAAAACCATCCCCATGTACAATCCGTCAGGATCCAGCAGCACGGAGACGTTGGTCTTTAATATTTTTCTATGGCCATCCTGGTTGAACAGGATTTCTCTTTCGATATTCTTGCTTCCGCTGCTGGTCATATCGCGGATCACCTTCCTGATTGGCTCCAGATAGGCTGCGCTCAAGGCCTTTTTATAGCCCCGCCCTTTGGCCAGGGCCGGATCCACCATGAATATCCTGGCCGCCGAATCGTTTATTGTGGTGATAACCCCAGACCTGTCGATGGAAATGACACCCCCCACGTTCTCCAACACCGCCTCGATATACTTTCCCCAGTGGAAAAGCTCTATGTTGGAATTCGACAGCTCCGCGTTCTTGCTCTCGATCTGCTCCTTGAAGTTTAGAAGGTCCAGCGTCATGACGTTAAACGCTTTCACCAGCCTCCCCACCTCGTCATCCTTGGCGGGCAGGTCGATGCGCACATCCAGGTTTCCTTTGGCCACCTCCACCGTGGCCTTGGACAACAGCTCCAGAGGCACCGTGATCCCCTTGGCGATATACATTCCGAACCAGATGGCGGAAAACACCACCACGCCGGCCACCAGCAACAAAGTGATCTGGTAAGAGAATTTTATCATCTCCTTGCGCAAAGAAAGCTGCTTGTAATCCTGGAAGGTAGTCACTATCCCGTGCACCTTTTCTATCATGCTGCGGGAGACCAGCCGCACCACCACCACCGCTCCCTGGGTGGGCTCCTGCTCTTTTCGGGGCATAATGGGGATAATGGATATAGCTAGGTTCTTCCCCTCGGTATCCTCCACATACGACACCGGCTCGCCCAAAGCCACCTTGGCCAGCTGATCCTGCTTGGAGCGCAGATCGTAAAAGAAAAACTCCTTATTCGGGCCCGTCGCCAAGGCTGTCAGCTCAAAATCTGCGTTGTACACTTGCACCATGTCGGCGTTATACTCGCGGATCTTCTGCCGCATCAGCGCCGTCAGGCTATTGCGGGCGCCAGGTTTTAAAAGACCGCGGCTCTGGATAAGCTCCGCCAGAAATGAAGCCTTGGCCTTCATTTCCTTTTGGGTGTTCTGGTACATCCCCTCGGCCACCTGCAGCGACTGGGAAAGCGTCCGCTCTATCTTCAGGTTTATCCACCTGTCCACAGTGTCGCTCAACATTTCGGAAGCCACGGCGAACATCAAAATGGTGGGGATGAACGTCAGGATTATGAATGCCGCCACAAGCCTGGTCTGGAATCTGGATCCCTCAAAGTAGAGTTTCACCACGTTCCTGCCCACCTGGATAAGCAGGATCAGCAGCAGCATCGCCAGCAGGTTCAGCACCAGCGCCGCCGCCAGCCCTCCATAGAATCCACCGCCGATAGTGGGTTCCTGGAGACGTACTGTGAGCACGGTGAAGAATATGAAAGTCCCAACCGCCATGGCGATCACGAAAATCCGTTTCCTCTTCCTTATGGCGGCGATCCGCCCCGGAGAAAGCCCTTCGTATTCGCCAGGCACAAAAACCCATTTCAACAGGCTGGCGGTCTTGCGAAATAGCTTTCTCGTTTTCATCGGAGCCTGATTAGATCGGGATCTGTGGAAGGATCGGCGTCCAGATCGATATCAACAACCTTAAAGGGCTTCGACGTTAGCCAGCCTGTGTCGAAATCGAGAAAGGAAACGAAAAACAGGATGTAAGTCAAGGGAGGAGAGGAGTTCATCGACTTGACCTTCAGCCTGGCCATCGCATAGTAGGTCCCCTGGCCGCCAAGACCCTCCATCGGCCCCATATCCACAGCGCCGGTATCGCTCATCCACTGCATCATCTCCCCGGCTGTGAGCAGTATCAGCGGATCCATCATCGGCGACGCATCCGCATCGGTCGCGGAGGGGCCATCGGAAGCCTTGCCGCGCGCGGCTATTTTGGCGTTTGTATTCTCATCTGTCTTCTTATACTCGGCCTTGCGCAGCTCCTCCTCAAACTCGATCTCCTCCTCCGGCTTCGTGTCGTCCCTCTTTTCCCACGCCAGATAGTTCTTTTTCAGTGTGTCGTATTTCACCACCCTCTTTATCACCACCTGGCGCGCCGATCTGTCCCACAGCAAGGTCCTTTCCTGCTTTACCTGAATTACATAGGTGAA
>JAOUNV010000208.1 GCA_029880775.1 Nitrospinota bacterium
CCGATGCTCGACCAGAATATTTAGCGAATGCGAGGGTATGCCAAACAACGCGGAACTGAAGGACTAGTCAGCAGGTCTGGTCAACTCCCACAAACGCTCGACAGCTCTTTGCACTTCCGGCAGTTCTATCCGAGAAGTGCAGTGGTCCCCTTCGTATATACAGTTGTTCTGGTCGCACGGCTGACATTCCATCGGTTCGCAGGTGACCACCATTTTTCTCTGTCCCACAGGCCCCCACAACACGGGATCTGAAGGGCCGAATATTGCCACAACGGGAGTATCCAGCACACCGGCCATATGCATGGGGCCGGAGTCGTTGCACACTATCATCGCGGACATTTTTATCAGCGCGGCAAGCTGCCACAAGGTCAGGTCTGTATAGGCGGGGAGGGCATAGCCGGATGAGCGTCGGATTATTTTAATCTCCTCTTCGTCCGCAGCCGAACCAGCCAGGATCACCGCCATTTCTTTTTCATCCACCAGCCATCTGGCCAGAGCGCCCATGCTTTCCGCTGGCCAACGCTTGACATCGGTCCTGGCGCCAGGATGGAGAACCACCAATGGCCTGTCGAACATCAATCCGTCTCTCTCCAGCTTGTTGGTTATCGACTGGGTGGCTGATTCAGGGAACTCCAGGAAATAATCAGGCTCTTCCGGCCATTGGGCGCCCAGCGGCGTCACCACCTTAAACTGCACTTTCCAGCTATGGTCGTCGGGGTAGGGGGGGTCGGCCTTCATGTTGTAGCAGAGCCAGTTGCGGAATTTCAAATGGTGGCCGATTCTGTGGCGGGCGCCGGAAAACAGCGCCGCAAAAGAGCCCCTGGGGCCTGCTTGCAAGTCCACCGCCAGATCATAATTCTCCTGACGCAGACGGCGGATGAAAGCGATATCAGTCAGAAGTCCTCTTGGCGATTTTTTGCGAGGGTTCGTGATCACCATGTCCACATTTTTGTTTTTGTACAAAAGATCCTCGAACACGTCGTCCACCACAAAATGGATCACTGCGCGAGGGAAGGTCCTTTTCAACGCGGCCAGTGACGGATTTGAAAGGAGAATGTCTCCTATGGACCGCAGCCTTAGAACCAGGATTTTTCGTATCGACGCCGGATCGAAATTCATTGGGGGTTTCCGGGATATATCGCTATGGGTAATTACACTTATGCGCCTAAGGTTATAACAGTGGCTTGCCGTATGACAACCAGTTTCTTGCGTAGGGCCCTGGTGAGAATGTTTTTTTGCTTTTAATGCGGCTATTCCCTATGCTGTTTATATGAAAAGATTTTCCTTTTGCCCGGCCCTGTTGAGATGATCCGGAGCGGCGAAACTACAGCCGTTAACTGGCTTCCGTGGGGCCACGAGGCGTTTGGCAAGGCCAGGGAGGAAAACAAACTGCTCTTCGTATCCATCGGCTATCCAGCTTGCAGGGGGCTGGTATTGTTAGAGCGGGAGCTTTTTTGGGACACTGCCTTCATCGAATTGGTGAATTCCAGATTCGTCCCCGTGCGAATGGATCGAGAGATGCTCCCCGCCACCGATTTTGTGTATATGACCGCAGCCATGGCCATACGCAAAGAGGGGGGATGGCCCAATAATATGTTCCTCACTCCCAGTCTGGATCCAGTCCTCTCCGTAGGTTATGGGAAACCGCCTGACATCGTGAAAGTAATGAACGATGTGGACGCTCTATGGCTCAAATCCGACTCCACAGTGCGGACCCATGCGGCGCATGTTGGGAAAGTGATAAAAATACATCTGGAGACCGTGGACAAGGCCAGGGAAGAGAAGGATCCGGACCTGGAGAAACTTCGCAGCTCGATGGATATCAAGCAGGGCGGGTTCGGCGCCGAGGCCAAGTTCCCCATGGTCGGCGCCATGGAGTTTTTGTTGATGGAGAGCAACGACGACGGATTCGTGAAGCTGACGCTGGATAAAATGTCCCGGGGGGGGATGTTCGACCATGTGGGGGGAGGGTTCTTCCGCTGCACGGTAGATCGTAATTGGGGAAAACCGCAATTCGAAAAGCTGCTATGCGACAATGCGTTACTGGCATCGCTTTACTCGCAAGCGGCGCTGGCGCTTGACGATGGCGATTACGAATTTACCGCGCGAAAGACCCTGGAGTTTATCGAGCGTGAATTCGGCTCCGGGCTGGATGGAGGCTTCGCCGGCTCCATAGGCGATGATGGCGCCGAGGATGGCGAGTATTACACATGGTCCATGGAGGAGGCCAGGAAGGTGGCGCAGGACGATCAATTCCTGGAAGAATATGGCATTACCGAAAAAGGGGATATTTCCCTGATCGAAGAGGCAGGCAGTATTCCCAAAATCACGCAAACGGGAAAATCGATACCCAGAAGAATCGGCGTAACGCTGCGAGCGGAGGCGTTGGCGCGGATGAAAAAAGCGCGGGAAGCCCGCCGGGGGATATTTCTAGATGGCAAGGTGATAGCCGCATGGCAGGGTATGGCCATTTCCGCTTTCGCCAGAGCTGCTGTGACCCTCGACGATTCCCATTACCTTGCCGTGGCGCTAAGAGCGGGAGAGTTCGCTATTCAAACCATTGGGTGGTCCCATTGCGTCAGTGACGGAAAGCGGGAAGGCAGGATCAACCTGGAGGATGGGGCGTATCTGGCCATGGCTTATTGGGATCTATTCGAGGCCACGGGTGAGGAAAAGTGGCTTGCCGCTTGCCGGGACATGACCGATGCCTCCAAGGAAAAGTTCGCCACGGGTGATGGAGGCTATTTCATGGTGGAGAATTCCGAGGGGCTCATCGCCAGGCCACGCAACTATGAGGACCAGCCATACCCCAGCGCCGCTGCGGTATTGGGCAGGGTAGACTGGAGGCTATCCATCGCCCTGGGGCGGACGGAGAGGGCCAAAGACGCCGCCGATACCGCCATTAACCTGCTGTTGTCCCTGAACGGGGGCGGCATGCTGGGGGGAGAGGCGATGAGCCTGCACAGAGAAGTGTTCTCCCCAACGGTGGAGATCTTATACTCTTTCGCCGAAAACGAATTGGATAAAAGGCGCTGGGTACAAAGCGGTCATCACAGAAAATGGGGAACCGTGCGCATACCGCTGGGAGCGGTGTCTTTGAACAGGGTTCTCTCGTTCGGAAGAAAACAGACTGAAGTTTCCAGAGCCTTTGTCTGTTTTAATAGCTCCTGCGATGTCCCCGCCCGCTCGCCGGACGAACTGGAAACTATGCTGGATAAACTGGAGACGGAATGAAGCCGGACACCACACCCAATGAACTGGTCCACTCTTCCAGCCCATACCTGATCAAGCACGCTCATAACCCGGTGGACTGGATGGAATGGGGGCCGCCAGCGCTGGAGAAAGCCAGGAGGGAGAACAAGCTTATCTTCCTCTCCATAGGATACACGGCATGCCATTGGTGCAATGAGCTGGAAAAGGAGTGCTTCGATCACCAGGATTTCGCCGATGTGATTAATCCCAGATATGTCTGCGTGAAGGTGGACAGGGAGCAGCGGCAGGATCTGGACCGTATATATATGGACGCCGCCATGGCATTGCAGGGTAGGGGAGGGTGGCCCAACAATGTTTTCCTGACTCCGCATCTGGACCCAGTATTCGCCATTGGCTACCAGAAGCGGGATATGTTCAAGGGCATCCTGGTCCAGGTGGACGACTACTGGAAAGCCAATCCCGCCAAGCTGCTGCAGGAAGGGGAGAAGATGCGCTCCGCCCTGCGTGATTATATGGAAAAGGGGGGGCGGTATGGCCCCGCGCCATCGCTGAACCTTTCCCGGTTAAGAGATGGGATGGATAGCGAGCATGGGGGTTTTGGAGATGAGACCAAGTTTCCCATGACCACTGTCCTGGAGTTTTTGCTCACCGAAGGCTCTGACGATACGTTCCTGATCACTACGTTGGATAAAATGAGCCGGGGGGGAATGTTCGACCATGTGGGGGGTGGGTTCCACAGATACACCACCGACCGGGAGTGGATCATCCCCCACTTTGAAAAGATGCTGTACGACAACGCCTTGCTGGCGCCTCTCTATGCCAGGGCCGCCGTTTTGCTGGAAAGGCCCGATTACGCCGACACAGCCCGCCGGACTCTCGACTTCATCTACTCTGAGCTACGCAACGAAACTGGAGGGTTCCTCTCCTCACTGGATGCGGATAGCGAAGGGGAGGAGGGGAAGTACTATCTTTGGACATTGGACCAGTTCATGGAAGTCATAGGTGACGATGAGAAGGCTTACGGCCTGGGAGTGACTGCGGAGGGAAACATGTACGACATCGTCTATACGGGAGGATCCCCACAGCAGGTATCCACCGGGCAGAGTGTGATCCGTCTTATGGATGGTGTCGATCATGGCGATGCGTTAGAAAGGCTTCTTATGGCTCGAGCCGCCAGAGTTCGCCCACCACTGGATGACAAGGTGGTGGCCTCCTGGCACGCCTTGGCGGTATCCGCCTTCGCCAGGTGCGGAATCCTGCTGGGTGACAAGGATCAGGTGGTCAAGGCGGAAGAAGGGGCCGCGTTCATACTGGAGCATATGAAATACGGACATGTATGGCGCGGCGAGAAGGCCTCCGGCGAGGCGGATCTGGACGACACATCATAT
>JAOUNV010000209.1 GCA_029880775.1 Nitrospinota bacterium
TGTTTGCAATGATGACTATCGAATCCGCGATGGCGCCCGCGTCCAATGCCCAGGCCACCATCGGCTTTCCGCGGAACAGAGCCAGGCCCTTTTCTCCGCCGCCGAACCGTCTGCCGGCGCCCCCGGCCAGCACCGCCGTGATCATTGCAGGAGGGAGTATCCGCCACAGGTCATGGATGCTCCTCCACCCAGTGGCTGCCATCGGCGGTGAACTCTTTTTTCCAGATGGGGACTCGTATTTTCAGTTCTTCGATCATCCATCGGCAGGCGTCGAAAGCGGGGCCGCGATGGGCGCCAGCCGCCACTATCAGTACGATATTCTCGTTTATCCCGATCTCTCCTGTCCTGTGGATCACCAGGCAACCGAGGATGTCGAACTTTTTCTGGGCGTCTTGTTCCAGCCGGTCCAGTTCTTTTTCCGCCATGGCCGGGTATGCTTCGAAATCGAGCTTCACCACATCCTTGCCCCGGGAGAAGTCGCGCACCGTCCCCAAAAATGAGACTACGCCGCCTGCGCTCTTGTGCCGGGAGGCGAGGGAGCGGATTTCCGCGCCGATATCGAAATCCTCGCGTTGAAGCCTGGCCATTACAAGTCTCCGGAAGTTAATTGTCTATCGGAGGATTATCGCCGCAACCGGGGATGAATGTAAGGGGAAATTCGGGCGGAGTAGTTTTGGTGAGTAGAAAGAAGGGCAGTGGCGCCCCGCTATACTTTCGCCCTCTTGCCTGCGCCGCTGGCCGCTGCCCGACCATGTTTTTCCCTCTCCCTTCGGGACCATATCATGACCACAGGGCTGGCCACATAGATGGATGAATATGTGCCGATCAGGACACCAATGGTAAGGGCAAAGGCGAAATCGTGGATAACCTCGCCACCCAGGAAGAAGAGGGCCAGCAAGGTGATCAGCGTAGCTCCAGAGGTGAGGATGGTGCGGCTTAGCGTCTGGTTGACGGAGAGATTGAGTATATCTATAAGCGGCATTCCACGGCGCAGGCGCAGGTTTTCTCTCACTCGGTCGAACACGACTATGGTGTCGTTGAGTGAATAGCCGATAACGGTCAAGATCGCCGCCAGCACTGTGAGGGTAAACTCCTTGTCCATAATAGAGAAGGCGCCGACCGAGATGATGGCGTCATGGGCCGTGGCCACAATGGCCGCCACACCGAACTTGAACTCGAACCGCAAAGTTATGTAGATCAAGATGCCGATAATGGAATAGAATATCGCCAGCATCGCTTTTTCTTTCAGGTCCGCGCCCACTTTTGGGCCCACCACCTCCACACGCTCCACACTAAAGCCCTGGCCATATTTTCCCCGCAAGGTTTTTTCAACTATCATGGCGGTGGTCTCTTGGTCGGCGGCGGTTTCCTCCGCCTTGGCCAGGTTCATCAATATTTCTTCCGGCCTGCCAAACTCCTGGATGGAAAAATCCCCCAGATCGAGCCCACCCACGAGGGAGCGAAGCTCACCTAAGTCCGCAGGTTTGGCGAACTTGAGCTGCATCAAGGTTCCTCCCTTGAAGTCGACACCATACTTTAAGCCCCCGTGGTAGACCATGGAGCCGATGGAGGTGAGGATCAGGGCGCCTGAGATAAGAGCGCAAATGGCCCAGGAGCCGAGGAAGTTTATCTTTGTGTTTGGTGGTATCAGTCTGAACATTATTTTATATGCTAAGCTGCGTCACTCTCCGGTTGGAGAGATACGCGTTGAAGATTGTCCTGGATACGAAGACCGCAGTGAACATGCTGGCGCAAAGCCCGATAGACAGCGTCACGGCGAACCCCTTCACCGGCCCGGTGCCGAACTGGAACAAGCACAAGGCCGCGATGAGCGTGGTCACGTTCGAATCTATGATGGTGAGAAAAGCCCTGCCGAACCCCTGATCCAGCGCAGTGCGCACGGACTTGCCCAGAAGCAGTTCCTCGCGGATCCTCTCGAACACCAGAATGTTGGCGTCCACCGCCATGCCGATGGTCAATATGATGCCGGCGATACCAGGCAGAGTGAGAGTTGCGCCGAAATATGACATGGCCGCCATAAGCAAAAAGAAGTTCATTACCAAAGCGACATTGGCCACCATCCCGGCGAAGCGGTAGTATACCAGCATGAAAAGGAGCACCGCCAATGTGCCGATTATCCCGGCGTAAAGCCCGCTTTGCACAGAATCCCGTCCAAGAGAGGGGCCCACGGAGCGCTCTTCCAATCTGACAAGTTTGGCCGGCAAAGCGCCAGCCCGCAACACCAGGGCCAGGTCACGCGCTTCTTCGGAGGTGAAGCTACCTTCTATCATGGCGCTGCCGCCTGTGATGGCCTGGCGGATGACAGGAGCGGAATAGACACTCCCGTCCAGCACGATGGCCATTCGTTTCCCTACGTTCTCCGAGGTCAACTTGCCAAAAATTCTTCCCCCTTCACTGTTGAAAGTGATCGAAACGTATGGCAGATTGAACTGGTCGAAATCCACCCGGGCGTTGGTGAGCATGTCGCCAGTAAGTTCCACTTTTTTCCTCAGCAGGTATGGGATCCTGCCGGTCACCTTGTGGGTCACCGGGTCGAACTGTTTTTCGTATAAAAGGGAGGTCCCTGACGGGATGCCTCTTTCCTTGGCGGTTTCAGGCGACATCTTGTCATACACCATCCTGAATTCGAGTTGCGCGGTCACATCGATGATCTTCAGAGCCCTGGCGCGATCCTTAACCCCCGGAAGCTGGATTAATATCCTGTTCACCCCCTCCTTCACGATGGTGGGCTCCGCCACGCCGAACTGGTCTATCCTGTTTCTGAGGGTTTCAAGCGCCTGACTGATTGAGTTGTCATACACCTGTTTTCGGTATTGTGAGCTGTAGCGGAAGGTGACGCTCCCTTTGCTTTCGTTCCTGCCGGTCTCCTCCAGGATAGAGTAATTCTCCTCCACTGCGTCCACCGCCTGTTGGGCAGTGGTGGCGCTGGGGAACCTGGCCACCAGATCCTCGCCATCACGATTTATGGAGATCACTTTGATATCTTTTCCGGAGAGAAACTCCTCCAGTTCGGTGGTGGTCTTATCTACACTTGTGAGCACTGCATCGTCGGCCTGCACTTCATATATCAGGTGCATGCCGCCTTGCAGATCCAGCCCCAGGTTTATATTCTTCTCCAACGGCAGGGCCACCAGCATGGCGACACCCAGAACCCCCAGGCTGAGCAGAATTCTCCACATATTAGGGTTGTTCATCTTCTAATCCTTGTCGTCCTTCAGGAGGCTTTCCTTAACCCGCTCAGAGACAGAAGACTTGCGGATCTTTATTCGCACGTTCTCCGCCACAGTGAGGGTCACAATATCGTCCTTGATCTTATGAATCACACCGTATAACCCACCCGAGGTAACCACCGAATCGCCTTTATTCAGTCCAGACTGCATATCCTGAGTCTCCCGGCCTTTTTTCATCTGGGGGCGGAAAAGGAACATGTATATGACCAGGAACAGCAGGCCGTAGAAAGCGAGCATGACAGTAAGATGTCCTCCAGTGTCCGGCGCTCCGTCTGGCGCAGGGGAGAAGGAGGTGAATATGCCCGCAAAATGCTCTAAAAACATTGAATTTACCCTGGAAATAGAAAAGGGTAATCTTAAATCAAACCCCAGGTTATTGCAAGAGAAACAATAAAAACAGGTTCGCGCAGGATGGATCGGGTTTATAATCGGCGCAAATTACGCTTGTAAGGCGGTTCGAGAAACATTTATAAGGTTGAAAAATATGTGTATTCCCGGATTCTCCAGGGTCAAATATGAGCAGGCCGCCAAGAGCGGGAGGGAATAAGTTTGATGACCAATATTACGGGTTGGCGGATGATCGGCTGGTGTTGTCGTATATACACGGATATGGGGGCGCAAATTGAATTTCTCTCTCAAATAGTTGGAAGGCTCTGCAATATTACATCTTTACGCAATGCGGGTTGACGGGAGCGGCCAATAGCAATATGTTAATCGTGTTACTTCAGATTTATAAAACAAGATGATGTGAGGTCTTAAAAATGATAATACGAAGCATAATGTTTTTCTTCGCAGTTCTGGTGTTTGCCTTTGCAGGCTTGGCGCAGGCGGCCGATCCGCTTCCTTGGGAGTTCCCCACGCCCTTCAAAAGCGGCGCTATTAATTATACCGTGAAGGGGACGAAGGATAACCGTGATGGAGTGAAGGGGAACATGACCCTCTATTTCACCGAATATGGCAAGAACCGGGCCATGCGTTTTATCGGGAAGGTCAAGGATGACGAAGGAAACTGGTCTGACATGGACGTGACTTCCATCGTCACTCCCGAATCGGTGATCAGCGTTAACATCATGAAAGATAATCAAGGCGGAGTGCACAAGGAAGGGAAGAAGTGGACCAACCCTGCGAAACATTACGCCGCCTCCTACGCCAGGCTGAGTGATGAGAAAAGGAAGGAATATCGCCGCATCTCCAAAAACGAAAGAACTCGTATGGAGTTTAACGGGATGCTGCTAAACTTCGGCGCCGGGAAACCGAAAAAGGTAGCTGGCTATTCCTGTGATTATTTAGAAATGCTGGCCATGAAGATGTGTTTTCTGGAGGGGTCG
>JAOUNV010000210.1 GCA_029880775.1 Nitrospinota bacterium
TGATTCCGGGGCTGATCCTCCGTCGGTCGCTCAAAGGCGAGCTGCCGTTGCAGTCGGAGGCGATGAAGGCCTTCGAAGGGCTGATGAGCCCCAGCATGGAGGAGATCGACGAGGCCCAGCTATACGCTAAAGAGAAAGCGCTGATCGCCAACCTGAAGACGGCGTTTTTGATCGTGGCGGGCGCTGCGGCCCAGAAGTATATGGAGAAACTGGGCGACGAGCAGGAGATCCTATTGGCGGCGGCGGACATGGCGATACAGACCTTTGCGCTGGAATCCGCCGTACTGCGGGCGGAGAAGATATACGCCAAATCCTCCGATAATAAAAAGAAGCTGTTGGACGCAGTGGTGAAGGCGGCCGCGTTCTCCGCATCGGAGAAGCATGGCTCCGCCGCTCGCAAGGCCGCGTTCTTCGCCGAGGAAGGCGATGTGCAGACGATGATGCTCTCCGGCATTCGGCGAAACACCCGCTATGACGCCACCGGGCTGCTGGAAGCCAAACGGACATTGGCGGATGCGGCGCTGGAGCAGGGGAAGTATATTTTCTAGCGGTGGCGCGGCCACGGCGGGTACGGTGGCGCGGCCATAGCAACAGAGTGGCGCGACAAAAGTGATCCCCTCCCTGAACGGGAGGGGACTGAGGGGAGGGTGATCTGAAAAACACCATCGGGCGACGGCCACAATTAGCCCGCTGACGCGATAACCGGGAGCGCGCACTACAGGCTGTTTCCACTCCTTTGCAAGGAGGGGGCGGCACGTACTTATGTCGGGGGTGGCAGTAAAAGTACAGTAAAAGTGGAGTTTTGGCGCCACCAGCCCCCCTTGGGGATAAAACAATCAAACTATATTTCCTTCCCACACCACTCCCCCTGTTTTACCAGCGCCGCATATCCTGTACAATCTTCCAGTAACATCGCAAGTGATACACAAATAGCTAAACATCGGCTCAGGAGAGTTTTACATATGACCGACATCCACGCCGCCCGTCATTCCGCGGCTCACATCATGGCGGAGGCCATACAGCAGCTCCATCCTGGCGCCCAGTTCGCCTATGGCCCGGAAACGGACGATGGCTTCTACTACGATGTCAAGATTCCGGATGGCTCCATCTCCGAGGAGGATCTGCCAAAGATCGAAAAAGCCATGAAGAAGATCATCAAGGCTCGCCACAAATTCAGTATGGAGGAAGTCCCCAGGCAGCAGGCTCTGGAGCTTTTCGCCGGGCAGAAATATAAAGTCCTGACTCTGGAGAACCAACTGGCGGATCAGGAAACCGTGAGCGTATACCGCCAGGGGAATTTCACGGACCTGTGCCGTGGGCCTCATGTGGAGCATACCGGCCAGATATCGGCGTTCAAAGTGGACCGTATCGCCGGCAGCTACTGGCTGGGGGACTCGAAGAATGAGCCGTTGCAGCGGGTGTATGGCCTCTGCTTCCCCACCAAAGGCGAACTGAAGGAGTACGTCACCCGTATGGAGGAGGCGAAGAAACGGGACCACCGGCTGATCAGTAAGCAACTCAAGCTCTTCTCCTGGCACGACGAGGGACCAGGGTTTCCCTTCATGCTGCCGCATGGCCGGGTGCTGTTCAACCTGTTGATAGACTACAACCGCGCCCAGAACAACAGGCGTGGATATGTGGAGATCCACACTCCCCAGATGCTGGTGGAGGATCTGTGGGCCACTTCCGGCCACACCGGATATTATCGGGAGAACATGTACTTTTCCCAGGTGGATGACCGCCAATTCGCCATCAAGCCGATGAACTGCCCCGGCGGCGTATTGGTATACAAGGAAGAGCGCCGATCCTACCGCGAGCTGCCTATGCGGGTGGCGGAGTTCGGCCTGGTCCACCGCCATGAGCTCTCCGGCGTGCTGCATGGGCTTTTTCGGGCGCGCGCCTTCACCCAGGACGATGCGCACATCTACTGTGCCCTGGAGGATATGGAGAAAGAAATACAGGACGTGGTGGCCCTCACGCTGGAGACCTATCGCGACTTTGGGTTCGATGAATACGTGATCTACGTCGCCACCCGGCCGAAGAAGGCGATCGGCGAGACGGAGGTGTGGGACCGAGCTACGGAGATACTGAAGCGCGCCTTGGCGCACCAGGGGCTGGAGTATAAGATAAAGGAGGGAGAGGGCGCCTTCTATGGCCCGAAGATAGAGTTTAACGTAAAGGACTCCATCGGCCGCCATTGGCAACTGGGCACGGCGCAGCTAGACTTCTTTCTGCCGGAGCGGTTCGGCATGGAATATATCGGCCACGACAGCGCCACCCACACTCCGGTGATGCTCCATCGCGCCATCTTCGGTTCGCTGGAGCGGTTCATCGGCATATTGATAGAGAACACCATGGGAGCCTTCCCGCCATGGCTGGCGCCGATGCAGGCGGTGGTGCTGCCGATCACCGACGACCAGAACGACTACGCCATCGCCGCAGCGAAAAAACTGCGGGAGGCGGGATTGCGCGCCGAGGCGGATATTTCGTCGGAGCGACTACAGAAGAAGATACGCAACGCCCAACTGATAAAGATACCTCACATGCTGGTGGCTGGCGGGCGAGAGGCGGAGGCGGGCGCTGTTGCGGTGCGTCTGCGCACGGGGGAGGACCTGGGCGCCATGCCGCTGGAGGATTACATCGCCGGGGCCACATCGCAGGTGGAGGCCCGGTCTTGGGACCTATGGAACAAAACGGAGGAGGAGGAGAATAATGGCCAAGGATAGCTCGTTCGATATAGTGTCGAAGGTGGAAATGGCGGAGGTGCTAAACGCTGTGAACCAGGCGACCTCAGAGATCAAGCAGCGGTACGACTTCAAGGGATCGAAAGCGGAAATCACCCTGGATCAGAAGGAGGGATCGCTGACTCTCATGGGGGACTCGGAGCCGCAGCTGAAAACCATCATCGATATATTGCAGTCAAAATTCATCAAGCGCAACGTGCCGATAAAGGCGCTGATCTATGGCGACCCGGAGGCGGCCAGCGGAGGGATGAGCCGCCAGAAGATCACCATGCAGCAGGGGATCCCGATAGAGAAGGCGAAAGAGATGGTGAAGATGATCAAGCAGATGAAGAACAAAACCCAGGCGTCTATCCAGGATGACCAAGTGCGCGTCTCCGGGAAAAACAAGGACGACCTGCAAGCTGTGATGGCGATGATCAAGGAGCAGGATTTCGATATCGATATGCAGTTTGTGAATTACAGGTGACCGTCCCCATCTTCTGTGTAGACGCGTTCACCAACCATCCCTTTTCCGGCAATCCGGCAGCCGTGGCGATCCTGGACGAGGACGCGCCGGAAGAGTGGATGCGCAATGTGGCCGCCGAGATGAACCTTTCCGAGACGGCGTTCGTGGCGAAACAATCAAAGGGCGAGTACGGCCTGCGATGGCTAACCCCCACCATAGAGGTGAACCTATGCGGCCACGCCACCCTGGCGGCGGCGTTCGTGTTGTGGGAGGAGGAGCTGGAGCCGGGGGATACGATCACCTTCCACACAAAAAGCGGAGCGCTGATCGCCAAGCGTGTGGGCGAGTATATCGCTCTCGACTTCCCCACCATCGAAGTGGCGCCAGCCCCAACGCCTGATGGCATGATGGAGGCCCTCGGCTTGCCTGCGGATCTGCCCGTCCACCTGGGGGAGCGATACTACCTGATCGAAGTGGAAAGCGAGGCCGCACTCCTGGCCATGGCGCCAGACTTTGCCAAACTAAAAAAAGTGGACGCCTTCGGTGTGATCGTCACCGCGCCGGGGGCCGATGCCGAAGTCGATTTCGTATCTCGCTTTTTCGCTCCTGCCGCCGGGATCGACGAAGATCCGGTGACCGGTAGCTCTCATTGCCGATTGGCGCCATACTGGGCGGCGCGGCTGGGGAAGCAAAGCTTTTCCGCCAAACAGATCTCCCGCCGGGGGGGCGAGTTGAAAGTCCGCCTGCTGGGGGAGGGCCGGGTGGAGCTGCAAGGACAGGCCACGCTGGTGTGGAAAGGCGCCATCACCGCTCCGTAACCTGGCGAAGCGCGGCAATTTCCACAACGGGCTTCACCGGTTTTCAGTTACACTGGCTTTATGAGACCAATCGCATTGACCATCGCAGGGTCCGACTCTGGCGGGGGCGCAGGGATCCAGGCGGACCTGGCAACGTTCTTCGCCCACAAGGTATACGGGACCTCTGTCATCACCGCGCTGACGGCGCAGAACACAGTGACCGTGGCCGGTGTCCATCCCGCTCCGGCGGAATTCGTGGCTTTGCAGATGCGGACTGTGCTGGAAGACATCCCCGTAAACGCCGCCAAAACCGGCATGCTGTTCAACGCAGGAATCGTCCGGGCGGTGGCCGATGAGATTCGCGCCGCCGGGCTGACCGCCTTGGTTGTGGACCCGGTGATGATCGCGAAAAGTGGTGATTCACTGTTGCTCGATGACGCGGTGGAGACCCTGATTGCCGAGCTTCTGCCGTTGGCTTATTGCGTCACCCCCAACATCCCGGAGGCGGAAAGGCTGGCTGGTGTAACCATCCAAAGCGTAGACGACATGAAGAGAGCGGCGGAGAAGATTCTTGCGC
>JAOUNV010000211.1 GCA_029880775.1 Nitrospinota bacterium
GTGCTAGTTGCTCTCGTGGCGCCCAAAATAATGGAAAGGCCGGATGAGGCGCGATTGATAGGCGCCAAGCAGGATCTAAGCACCATAAATCAAGCGTTGAAACTCTATAAACTAGACAACTATATGTACCCAACGAGCGAGCAGGGGCTGAAAGCTCTGTTGGAAAAACCGACCATCGAACCTATCCCTAAAAATTGGAAGACCGGAGGATATCTGGATTTTCTTCCAATAGATCCGTGGGGCAACGAATTTGTATATCTGTATCCCGGTCGACGCAGAGAGATTGACATATATTCTTATGGCGCAGATGGTCGTCCAGGGGGCGAAGGAATATACGCTGATGTGTGGTTTGGTGAGAGATAAGCTAAGTGACTTACGTTGCGGGGAGCGGGGTTTCACTCTGCTGGAGGTTCTGGTGGTGCTAGTTATTATCGGTGTGTCACTGTCACTGGTCACATTGAACCTGGAGCCTTCTCCGGCCAAGGTTCTTGATATGGAGGCGCGGCGAATGGTGATGTATCTTGAAAACGCGCGCGACGAGGCTATATATTCCGGTCGGCCCGTATGGTGGTCCGCGCAAGATGATGGTCTGACCTTTTGGAAGCGTGATGATGGTGAGTGGGTGAAGCTGGAGAAAGATGATTTTATTAGTGAATTCAAACTTGAGCAAAAAGTGAAAATAGAGAGTCTTGATGTCGATGGTATCTCAGCGAAAAAAGGTGAGGTGACCCCTTTTTTCCCAGCTGGTTTTGGGCCTGGTTTTTCCGCCATCATTGCCTTAAAGGGAAGGCGGGCCGCAATCACGGGCGATCCGATCGGAAATGTTAGGATGGAAATACTTAAATGAGAATGTTTATGCCCAGGTATAAGTCTGGAGGTTTTACGCTGTTGGAGACAATTGTAGCGCTTGCCATTGTGTCTGTAGCGCTGGGAGCCAGTGTGCGTTCGGCGTCCATGGCCACCCAGGCGGCTGAAAGCACCCGACAAAAGATATTCGCCACTTGGGTGGCCAAAAATAAAGCCACCGAATATAGGCTAAGGCCGAGCGGGCGCTTGCGCGGTGAGATGCTTATGGGTGGAATTCCATTTTACTGGCGGGTGTATTCAAATAATGAGGGTAGAATGATTGTTGAAGTCTCCGTCGAGCCTTCTGGAAAGCGTATTCTGGTATCGCTTAACACACAGATAGTTCAATGAGCGGATCATTGCGACACCGTAGCGGGTTCACCTTGATTGAGGTTCTGGCCGCTTTGATGATCATGGCGATTCTAGCCACCGCCTCGTTCAGTGGCCTGGATATTATAGGAAGATCCGCAGAGCGGCTGGAGCAAGAGCGCCAAACATTAACCTCGCTGGCCTTTTTTTTCGAAAAGCTTGAGCATGACCTAGCCAACGCAGTGAACATCCCTTCACGACAAAGCCGTTTTTCAATTAAGCCTCCTTTGGAGGGAGGCGGATCAAGAATCGTGTTCACCAGAATGGGTGACGACGCAGAGGTGGGTGGTCGACATGTCCCCAGGCGGGTTGGGTATGAGTTCTCCAATGGGCGAGTCTCCTACACAATTTGGCCCGCGGTGGATGCGCCATATGAGGTTCCACCAGCAGGTTATACCGCAATAGAGGGGATGATGAGGATGGATGTTTCTTTTCTGGATCAAATGAACCAATGGAAAGGCGCCTGGGGTGAAAAACATTTACCAAAAGCGGTTAAGGTAACTGTGACATATGGCAATGGAGAAAAAGTATGGCGATTATTCGATTTTCCGGATTCACAGTAGTACGCCCCACAAGCGCGTCAGGCAGGCGCGGCGCCGCGGTTATATTCGCTATGCTGGTTGTTTTTATCACAGCCGCTGTCGCCTATTCGTTGCTGGAAACTGGCGAACTGGAAATACGACGGGCTTTGATGATAACCCGTCGCGCAGTGGCCGTGGAGTTATCCCGGCAAAAAATCACCGATGCGATAAATGCCCTTATGAGCGCTCAATATGAAGAAAAAATTCCTATCGGCGGTAATGGCTATCTTGAAGGCCTGTCCCGGAAATTAAGCAGTGACGGAGTCACCATCGCCGTTTACGACGAGCAGGGAAAGTTCAACCTGAACAACCTGGTGGTCAATGACGCGCCTAGCGCGGTGGATATTAAAATATTTAAAAAACTTCTAAGAAGTCTTTCGTTGCCGGAACATCTGGCTGACACTATTACCGACTGGATCGATCCGGACATGATCCCAAGAAATCCAGGCGGAGCGGAAGATGAATATTACCTGGGGCTTCAGCCGCCTGCTCTTCCAGGGAATAGGATTCTGCTGGAGCCGTGGGAGGCTTCCTTGGCTAAGGGATTCGGTGAACAGGAAATGGCCAGGTTATTACCATATATATGCGCATTGCCAGGCAGTGTAAGGTTGAATATCAACTCTGCCACCGCCCAGGCTTTGTCGTCCCACATAGAGGGGTTGAGCGTTGAGTTGGCGAACGATATTGTTATGAAGCGCAATATCCATCCTTTTTCCGGTATTGCTGATTTCCGGAGCAAACTACCGCAGGGAGCCTCCGGAGTAAGGGAAGAAGGGCTTACCGACACTAGTGAATATTTCCGAATAACCGCTGAGGTTTCTAAAGACAACGCCTGGGCGAAAATGGAAGCCCTTGTGCGGGCGAACAGTGAATACTTTAGCTACAACGTGATATGGCGAAGAACAATTTGAAAAACACCTTCTTTATATATATTGACGAGAATTTGGGACTCGGGCTAGATATTAGCGAGCCTGAATGGGCCATTTTTGACTCTAACGGCAATATGGCGGAAAGCGGTGTCGGGCAGCCACCAGTGGCCGCTTTTGAGCAAGCAAAACGGCTCATCGCCATCGCCCCCGCTGGGGCTGTCCTGCTAACCTCCTTGGAGGCCCCCGCCCGGAATTTCGCCACGTTCCTGCAAGCCTTGCCAAACATAGTAGAGGGAATCACAGGACGGGAAGCCGGAAAAATACACGCCGTGCCTGGTCCCAGGGTAAAAAACGGCCCCTTGCCCGTGGCGGTGACCGATTTACAGTGGATAGAAAACACAATCAAAAATATTGATGCCATGGGAATAGGGCTAACTTCCATGATTCCCGAAACGCTTTTGACACCACTAAATAATAATTCATGGAGTGTGGTGCTGGGCGAAAGAACACACTTTGTCAGAACGGGGCTTTTTTCTGGAATGCCCCTGGACATAAGCGCCGAAGACCGGCCACCGGAAGCTTTATTTATGCTACTGGAGCAAGCCAGGCAGGAAGACAGAGCCCCAAACTTTATACAGGTGTTCACACAAGACGGCCAGACTACTTTCCTCCATGACCGGTGGGAGGAGGAGTTGGGCGTGCGGGTGGACAATGGCGGCCATTGGGACTGGCGGACATTCGCGGGGGAAGCGCTAGAGAACCGCATGGAACTGTTGCAAGGCAAATATACTCCATCCCGTGGACATCTCTGGGATTTACTTGGCTATACTTCCGCCTTGTTCTTTTTCCTGGCTGCGCTTGTGCTCCTCAGTGCTCCAGCCATGGACGTGCGGAAAAAGCGGAGCGAGGAAAATGTGTTAATATCCAAAATAGAGCAAAGCTTCCGACGGGTATTTGACGATCAGGTCATGGCAGATCCTGAATGGCAGGTGAGCGCTGTCCTGGAAAAGAGCAGATGGAGAGCCGGTGTTTCGGGCATGACTGGTTTCTACAAACTTATGGCCGCATTAACGAATCCCGTGGGCGCCTATTCGCGGGTCAAGGCTATCTCCTATGCTCAAAGTTCGATCACACTGACGGTTGTTATGAACCCAAAACAATCTCCCGAGCAATTAGCTAGCGCCCTGATAAAAGCAGGGCTGCGCTGTGAAATATCCGCTGTAAAAGAGCATGATTATGGCCCGGAAGTCACTTTTATCATTACGGATGAGCCATGAAATATAAGATCATCAAAACATGGAAAAGCTGGAACCGGCGAGAAAGAATACTTATTGTGGCAGGATCGGCCACAGTGATAGCCGCCATGTGTTACGCAGGTTGGCTCAAGCCTCTACTTGAGGAACGCTCAAGACTCGAGGCAAGCATCATTGAATTACGACGTACCGCCATTTCCATAGAACGATCAGTTGAGGAAATCCTGACCCTCAGAAAAATCATGGGGGAAGACGCGGCAGGGCTATCGGGAAATCATTTTGGCGGAGCCAAAACGACGGACAGGCTCAAAAAATCGGCCGCGGAAATAGGAGTAGCGCTCCATAAAACGAGTTACACAGATGCGGGAAGTATATCAGCTTTCGGCGCCGCTTCCTTTCCAAAGGTAATCGCTTGGACTGTGCAATCCAGGGCGCACTTAGCATTAGATGTGCAAGCGATGGAAATACAAGCTACGACTGAGCCTGACAACGTCTCATTCAATATTAGCTTCATCATTAAATAAACCTGATCATAAAAAACGCGGTGATGTATTTAACCACACCACCGCGCCGGAGAAAAAGCAGCTATATATAGATACTATCTAAACGACTAGTTCATCTGGTTTCTTGGACCCTTC
>JAOUNV010000028.1 GCA_029880775.1 Nitrospinota bacterium
AATATGCCAACCCCCCTGGGTCATGCGCTGGCCGGACTGGCCGTATGGTCGATTGCCCGAAAGCCCGCCTCGGTTAAAGAGGCGATCACCAGGGAGAACGTCGGGTGGGCTGCGTTGTGTGTCCTTGCCGCGAACCTGCCCGACGCGGATTTCATCCACCTTACCGGCGGCGCGTTGACACTCTCCGGCAAGTATCACCATGGGTTAACCCATTCCATCGGATTCGCTGTTTTGATAGGCGCGCTGGTCGGTGGCTGGGCATGGATGCGCCGCGCCATGCGTGATCCGGGGCTACGACCGATGGCGCCAAACCCCATCGCTGTGTTTCATCTCGTCTCGTTGTGCATTCTGACACATGCGCTCCTGGATGTTTTCTCCGTGGACACATACGCGCCCAACGGTATCGGCCTGCCGCTATTGTGGCCGCTGAATGGAGATAACTTCATCGTGCCATGGATAGATGGGGTGGACCGTACCGCCTTTATTTCGGTGGAGACAGCCGTAATAGTCGCGAAGGAAACCCTGTCGCTGGGGGCGCTTTTCCTGGTGGTGACGGTCTATTCCGCGCGAAGGGCCGACATGGGACCAGGCGCCAGCCCGGAGATGGCCAAGGAAACAGCTACCGAATAGTCTTCATAACGTCTTCGGCCGCATTCAGCGTCTTGTCGATATCCTCTTCGGAATGGGCCATCGACACGAAACCGGCCTCGAACTGGGAAGGCGCCATATAGATTCCCCGCTCCATCATTCCCGCGAAGAACTTGGAGAACCTTTTGGTGTTGCAGGTCTTTGCATCCAGGTAGTTTTTCACCCGTTCCTCGTCGGTAAAGAACACGGTAAACATGGAGCCGACTCTGTTTATCACCACCGGTACCCTAGCTCGCCATGCGATCTCCTTGAGGCCATTGGCCAGTTTGGCGGAGGTCTGGTTCAGGTTTTCGTATACGTTCTCCTGCTTTAGCAGCTTGAGGGTGGCGATGCCGGCGGCCATAGCCAAAGGATTGCCGGAAAGCGTGCCGGCTTGGTATACGGGGCCTGCCGGGGCCACCTGGTTCATCAGCTCCACCTGGCCACCATAAGCTCCCACGGGGAGGCCGCCGCCTATGATCTTGCCCAGAGTGGTCATGTCTGGTCGTACATCGTATAGTTCCTGGGCGCCGCCGTAGGCCAGACGAAACCCTGTCATCACTTCGTCGAAAATCAGAACCGTCTGGCTCTGTTCACAGAGGCTCTTCAATCCTTCCAGATACTCCGGCTCCGGAGCAAGCACTCCCATGTTCCCCACCACAGGCTCCACGATAACGCAGGCCACCTGGTCGCCTTCCTTTTCCAGAACGCTTTCCATGGCCGAAAGATCGTTGAAAGGGATCGATATGGTGAGGTTTGCCAGGGCCGCAGGGACACCTGGGGAATCTGGCAGGCCAAGAGTCTCCACACCGGAGCCAGCTTTCACCAGCAGCGAATCCCCATGGCCGTGGTAGCAGCCGTCGAGCTTTATTACTTTTACTTTCTCCGAATAGCCGCGCGCCACCCGCAGGGCGCTCATGGTGGCCTCGGTGCCGGAGTTGACCATGCGGACCATATGGATCGACTGAAACCCGTCCACAATCATGTCCGCCATCTCCACCTCCATCTCCGTGGAAGCGCCGAAGCTGGAGCCTTTGGCCACCGCGTCGGAAACGGCCTTCACCACATCAGGATGCGCATGGCCGCAGATCATAGGCCCCCAGGAGCCGACGTAGTCTATATACTCGTTGCCGTCGACATCGTACAGCTTGCTGCCAGCCGCGTGGTCAATGAAAATGGGATCTCCCCCCACCGCCTTGAAGGCCCGCACCGGGCTGTTCACGCCTCCGGGGATGACTTTCCTGGCATTAGCGAAGAACTTTTTGGATTTGGTGATGGTTCGCTTATCTGACATATTTACCTACAATTATATCCAGGTCTTTTTTGGTTTTTTTTGGGATCACAGATTTATCAGTGACTATGCCGTATTGCAAGGCGGTGGCGCAAGAGCAATCCCGCTCCTTCTTTATCAGCGGCGCGGCGGCGGCTATCACCGCCTTCGACTTGTCCACGTTAGAGGCCATGATCTGCATCACCGCCTCCACTGTGACATCCTCTTCGTGCCAGCAGTCATAGTCGGTGGAGAGCGCCAGCGTGGCATAACAAATCTCCGCTTCCCGGGCCAGCTTGGCTTCCTGCAGGTTTGTCATGCCGATAACATCGGCGCCCCAGGAGCGGTACAGGTGGGATTCGGCCCTAGTGGAGAAAAGTGGCCCTTCCATGTTCACATATGTCCCTCCCATGTGGGATTTCCATCCTATCTTTTTGGTGGCGTTATACAAAATCTTGGCCAGGTAGTGGCATGTAGGGTCCGCAAACGCTACATGAGCCACGATTCCTGAGCCGAAAAAAGTGTAGTCGCGCACGCCCCTGGTGCGGTCTATAAACTGATCAACAATAACGGCGTGGCCAGGCTTGATCTTTTTCTTTAATGAGCCGACTGCGGAGACGGAGATTATTCTCTCCACTCCCAGCTTTTTCATGGCCCATATATTCGCCTTGAACGGCAGCTCCGAGGGGAGAATCCTGTGGCCACGGCCATGACGGGGGAGAAAGACAAGCTCGATTCCGTCCAGTTCTCCGATCACAAAATCGTCTGAGGGTTTACCAAAGGGGGTGGTCACCTTTTTGGTTTTGATGTTTTGCATTCCCTCCAGCTGATACAGCCCGCTTCCCCCGATTACACCGATAGCCACTTAAAGTCCTTCTCCCATCAATGAATATAAATTTTGGCGATCCGCTAAATATCTCACATCACACACGGTGACGCAAGCCTTACGATATACTTTATAATTAGTTGAGATGAGTGTCCTGGCGGCTAAAAGCGCCATGATCAACCGGTGTATTTGTGCTATATTATACTCAGCATACGCGGGGGAAATTATGATGCGCGCCTTTTTTACGACCATCGAATCAGGACAGCGAGGGGGAATATATGCCTGAAAGACTGGGGATTACAATTACCAAACATATTGCCGCCTCCCAGAGGAACTTCCCGGAGGCTTCTGGCGACTTTTCCGGATTGATGACGGAGATGATCGTGGCGGGAAAAGTAATCCATCGGGCGGTGACCAAGGCCGGGCTGGTGGATGTCATAGGAAAAACAGGCTCCATGAATGTCCAGGGCGAGGAAGTGGCCAAGCTCGACGACTTTGCCAACCTCACCTTAATCCAGAAAATGGACCACACCGGCTATCTGTGTGGCATGGCTTCCGAAGAGATGGAAGACCTGATCGAGATCGACGACAAACACCCCCAGGGAGGCAAATACACTCTGGCTTTCGATCCCCTGGATGGATCGTCCAATATCGACGCCAACGTATCCATCGGCACTATATTCTCTATCCACAGGAAGATATCCGATGCCCCAAAGGGGATCGTGGATGATTTTTTGCAAGTGGGAAGAAAACAGGTAGCGGCCGGCTATATTATCTACGGCTCGGCCACCATGCTGGTGCTGACTTTTGGCAATGGTGTCCACGGATTCACTCTGGATCCTTCCATCGGTGAATTCCTACTGAGCCACCCAAACATAAAGACCCCGCCGAGGGGCAAAATATACTCAGTGAACGAGGGGAACGCCGCCAAGTGGGACGAGAGAGCGACCCGGGCTGTGGAGTATTTCAAGACCGACGACAAGGCGACTGGCAGGCCATACTCCACCAGATACATCGGCTCGCTGGTGGCGGACTTCCACCGAAACCTGCTGTATGGCGGCATCTTCATGTACCCGGCGGACAAGAGTAATCCCAATGGCAAGCTGCGTTTGCTGTATGAGGCCTCCCCGCTGGCGTTCATCTGCGAGCAGGCCGGTGGCGCGGCCATCTCTAATGGGGAGGATATCCTGGACATACAACCCACCTCCCTGCACCAAAGAGTTCCGCTTTACATCGGAAGCAAGGACGATGTGGAGATTTGCAGGGATTTTTTAGCGAGGAAATAGGCGAGCTTGCCTCAGGAGGCTTGCCTCAGGAGGCTTGCCTTTGGAGGCTGATCCCTGACAGATAGCGGATGAGGGGAGACCATCCTGCTATTCGAGATGATCAGCAGCTTACGATAGCTGTACATACATATTATTTCGGAGCGTTTGTGGGTATATCCGCAGGGTCTTTCTGGCAGACTTGCAGCGCTTACGCTATGCGGAGGTCTTTTCCGCCTCCCCTATCCTTCTGATGACCTCCTCCCAGCCCCTCCAGCCCAGCGGCCCAACAGACGATCCTGGCAAATCACCCGGCCCCAATGGAGGAATCAACAAGGTTTGGGCGGGACTTACCCTCCTGATTTTATTTGGTATATACACGCTGGCATGGGTGGGCAGGCCATTGGTGGAGTTTCTCACTACCCATGGCCTTCTCGGTCCGCTGGTGGCCATCGCCATGGCGCTGGGGTTTGCCGCCCTTATGACTGCAGTCAAGCACATGGGTCGGGTCAGCCTAAAAACGTTTACATTGGTGGCGTCTGTTTTCATAGTTTCCCAGGTTTTGGCCTTTGTGGTGACAAGAACACTGGCGGAGGCTGTCCATGTGGTGGAATATGAGATGCTTGCTTTTTGTACATACAACGCATTGCTCCCCCGATATTCAGGGCGTAATCTCGCTTCAATCACCTTGTTTATAGTCCTCTTTGCAGGATGGAGCGACGAGGCGATGCAATACTTCGCCCCGAACAGGTATTACGATCTCCTGGATGTGCTGCTAAATACCGCTTCCGGCGCTTTCGGGGTGGTCATTGCGTCTATTATACATAGTGGCAGGGAACCTGGCTCATGAGGATAATAGCCGTATGCGCCTTTGCCTGCATCACACTTTCCTGCGCCACCATCCGGCCCTCCACAGCCCCTTCGCCCAGGCTTCTCCTCCATTTCATCGATGTGGGCGAGGGGGACGCTATCCTACTTCAGTGGATCGGGCGCAAGCCTGCATGGATATTGGTAGACACCGGCAACCCCGTTACCAGCCACCTGGTTCTTGAGTATCTCCGCAAGGCGGGCGCCGAGGAGCTGAACGCGATCATAATCACCCATCCCCACATGGACCACGCGGGGGGGCTTTTCCAAATCGCCCAAAGCATGAAGGTCCGGGCCATCTACGACAATGGGGAGGATCCCTGGAGTAATGGCGCCCCGAACAACTTCTATCGCTGGTACGCCGGATTTACAAGAGCCCGGCCCACCTACCAGGCGCTGGAGGCTGGCGCCAACATCCCACTTGGAGAGGCGGAGTTGGAGATTCTTTGGCCACCAGCCGGTGGGTTCGCGCATGAGCATATCAATGCCAGATCGCTTGTGATCCTGGTCAGATTCGGCCAGTTTCGCGCCTTGTTGGCTGGTGACCTGGTCGCACCGGCAGAGACAGCCCTGGCCCGGTCTGGAGCGGATGTTTCCGCCCATATCTTAAAGGCGGGTCACCATGGCGCCCAGGACGCGGGATCCATCGAGTTTCTGGAAAAGGTGGCCCCGCAGGTGGTGGTGGTCAGCGTGGATCGTGGCAACATTAACGGCTACCCTTCCTCCAAGTTTCTGGAGAGGATAGAGGCTGTGGGGGCAAAGACGCTTCGGACAGATATGGATGGAGATATAGTCATAGAAGCGCAGGCAAGCGGACGGTTATCGATCATCCAGGCGCCGCCCGATTCCGAGTCGGGAGAGGGGGAGAGACATTCCAATGTGAAATAAAATCGCCGCCGGAAGGCGAGTCCCGTGGAGACTATCACCATTCCCCCCTGCCATTCACATCTCCAAGCTGAAAAAAGATAATTATTTTGCATTATTTTCTTGCGCCGATTTGCGCTTTTCTCCCCTCAATCCTGGCGGACTTTCCCCCCCTCCATCACTATTTTTAAATCCACGATTATTTTCCGCCACTTCCATACGGCTGACTCATGGCGGTACCGCGACCCCATTGACCATGTATGTCCTTTTTTTTCATAGACATGGACCATACCCAACCCAGCTGGCCTTATCATGGCCTCCGCTGGCCCCACAGTAATTTTTTCCCCACTGAGGTTTCCATGCCCTGCCAGGCGGCATTTGACCACGGATAAAGCCATGGTACGAATTATACCTCCCGGAATAAGATTGAAAATTTTTGTTGTCAAATAAAGTGTGTAATCATAAAATGGTAGGCGTTATTAGTTTATATTTAGCTACATTGGGAAATCGGTTTAAGACCACAGTTCACAATCACATTTTGGTTCCGTAAAGAGAGCATCCCCCCCGGTTGTTTCTTTATTCGGCTATCAAAACCAATCCAAAGGGAAGATCATGAAGAACAAATTGTACGTGGGCAACCTACCTTATTCCATGAAGGAAGAGGACTTGCTGGACTTTTTCTCTGAAGCGGGCGCCGTCCAGTCGGCCAAAGTTATCACAGATATGTCCACTGGGCGCTCCAAGGGTTTCGGCTTTGTCGAAATGGAAACAGATGAAGGCGCAGAGAAGGCCATTGAGACCATAAACGGAAAAGAGCTGCAGGGGCGCAGCATCCGTGTGGATCTGGCCAAGGAGAAAGAAAAAGGCGCTCCCCGCGGCGGCAGAGGCGGCCGAGACTAGGGCTGACAACGATCGCCCAGTTCTATGGGGACCATAATCCTCCGGAACGTATTCGAATGGGTTTGTTCGCGGCCTAAAGATCGGGGGGAAGTTTTTCTTCGAGATCATCAATAAAACCCATCGTGGTGGATATCACCGCCGCGATGGGTTTTTTTTTATATATTCCCGCCAGATTTTTATTCTCCAAGGCTAAGGCGTCGGCGCAGGCAAGCCCTCCCCCACTTGTCGCCTGCGTTATTCGCGATCCAGGGATTGTTTATCAGATCCGGGGAGTTGATCCAGGGCCATCGCCATCAGGCTTTTCTTTATATCATCCGCGATGGCGGTGAACCGGACGACGAATCCATCCTCGCCATCCTCATATTTCTTCATTATCTTTCCGTAAAATGACCTGTTCACGCTTCCACTTTTGCCGATCACTTCGATCTCAAACTTAAGGTTAGCCAGGTTTTCCATCTCCTGCTGAAAAACAACCACTGCGGAGCGGTTTGAGACCATGGTGATCAGCCCCGGTTTCATTCCACCGGAGGAGATTTTTCCTTCCAGCGGCGAATAGAGAATCGGCGCCGGCTCCGGCATGGAAATCAACGCTTCCTCCACTACAGGGATTGAGAGGTTAAACGGATCACCCATCCCCATAATTTCGTGCACTTGCACCATCTCTTCGAAGCCCTTGAAAGGCGCGTCAAAAGAAGCCCCCAATACCACTTCCGAGCCCAGTTCCGCCAGGGTGCTGCTGGAAACCAGGATCTGGCCGCCAATAGTCAACGATTCGATTCGGGAGGCCATATTCACCCCGCTTCCGATCACGCCATACTCGCTTCGCCGGGTAGACCCCATGTTCCCCGCCACCACTTTGTCTGTGTTGATGCCGATCCCCATCTCCAGTTCCGGCAGACCTCTTCTCCGGTTTTCCTCGTTGACCCCCCTCATGGCAAGTTGCATCTCCAGAGAGCAGCCCACCGCCCTTATCGCGTCATCCTCCCGTTCATTGGGCGCCCCGAACAGAATCATGATGGCGTCACCGATAAACTTGTTGATAGTACCGTTATGCTTGAATATCACATCGGTCATCGCTTCAAAATAGCGGTTGAGCATATCCAGCACCACCTCGGCGGCCGTCCGCTCCGAAAGGGCTGTGAATCCCCGGATATCTGTCATCACCACCGTCACTTTCTTCACCTCGCCACCCATCTCCATCCCCTCGGGCGACTCCAGCAGTTTATCCACCACCTCATCCGACATATACTTTCCAAAGGCCTGCCGAATAAACTGATTTCGCTTCCCCAGTTCGTCGTTGAGCTTTTCGATCTCCCGCAGGGCGGAGAGCGAGTCGCGTAACTCATTCAATTCTGTGACATCCCGGAACACGGCGATCACCCCGATGGTCTCCTGCGCGCCATCGGCCTCCTGATTTTGCAAAAATGAAGTGGCCATGGAGAGACGGGCCGTCTTTTTCGTCTCGGCGTTATGGAAATCAAGCAGACGGTTATTGACCGTATTAATGGAAAATGTGGCCTTTATTATGCTGTCGAAAAAAGCCTCGTTCTCCTCCGACTCGTGGGGGCCGAACACCTCGTCGAAGGAAAGCTCCCCGGAAGAGACATCCACATCCACTCCCAGGATTTGCCTTGCCGCCTTATTGAAAACCACCAGCAGCCCCTCCAGGCTGATGGTGATCACCCCATCACTCATGTTTTCCAGGATGTTCTTATATATGGCAAGTTCTTTGTCGATGGCCATGCTAATCTCCCAGCACCGGGACCGCGTGGAGGCGGAGGAGCGCCGACAAACGTAGGCGGACCTGCGCCTGACGACAAGTACCTTCTAGTGTTTGCTTCCGATAATCCATAACTTCTTTCAGCGCGCGGTCAGCCGATGTTTCGGCTCCGCCAACGTGTTGGCCACAGAGCCCACATACACCCATGATGGCGCTTCATACCTTGAATTGGTCCACCACCGCCTGGAGCTTGTAAATCTCCTCGTTGATCTCCAGCGCCACCTTTTTCGTCTCGTCGGACTGGTAGGCGAAACCTTCGCTCAGCTGGTTGACGGTCTTGATGTTGGCGAACATTATATTCGTGATGCCGGACTGCTTTTCCGTGGCCGCTGCTATATGATCCACCATCTCGTTCACTTTCGCTGTGTCGTAGATAATCCGATTCATCGCGTCTCCGGAGCCGCGCATAGACTCCACCGCCTCCGAGGTGAACCCCTGGATATCCTGTATGATACGGCCGATCTCCCCGGTGGCCTTGGTGGTTCGCTCCGCCAGCTTGCGCACTTCCTCCGCCACCACAGCAAACCCCCTCCCCTGCTCGCCGGCGTTGGCCGCCTCAATGGCGGCGTTGATGGCCAAAAGGTCGGTCTTCTTTGCGATATCCTCGATCACCAGCAGGATGCTGCCTATCTTGGTGGAATAATCGGACAGTTTGCCGATGGCCTCGGAGCTTTGCTCGATAATACTGCCACCGTCCATGGCCTGCTTGCGGGTTTCCTCGGAGGTCATGGCCACATCCGCTGCGCTCTTGGCTATGGCGTTGATGGCGGTGTTCACCTCCTCAACGGAGTTGTATATCTTGGCCACCTCGAACGACTGGCTGTTCGCCTGTTTGGAAAATCGCTCTGTCGTGGTGGAAAGCTGGGTGGTGGCCGAGGCCAGGTGCTCGGCCATGGACCCTAGTTGTGTGACTATCTTGCGAACTTTCATCACGAATTCGTTGAACAAGTTCCCCACGTCAGATATCTCGTCGGATGTCTCCACATCCACGCTTTTCGAAAGATCGGCCACCTCGTCTTTGGCGATGGCCCGGAGCCGGTCCACTATGCGTTTAAGTGGGCTGGTGATGGAGTTGGCCAACAGGTAGGCCAATATGAACGTGGCGGCAGCCACCAGAAGTGAGACCATTTTTGCGGTTCCCTCCGCTCCCCCCACTTCCCGGCCGGTCTCCTCCATTATCTTGACAAGTTCGCTCTTGTTGTTGACCACAACCTTGTCTATTCTGCCTCTCAGCACTTTCACGAAGGCGTCCACATCAACCTTTATTCCAGCGCCCTCTTCGGCGCCGCGCTCGATGTAGACCAGCGACATCAGCTCCGCCATCCTGAAGAATTGGTCGAAATCGACGACGATGGATCCTATCTCTTTCTTCTTCTCCACATCCTGGGTCAGGCTCACCGCCTTGTCGGCGTAACGTTTGAAATGCTTTTGCCATTTCTCCACTTCGCTACGGTCATCATCCTTTTTCATGGAAAGCGAATCGCGGGTGAAATGGTTCTGGACCTCAAGGACGGCGAACTTCATTTCCATAGCCGCCTCCGCCAGGGGGTAGTATTGGCCGGTGATCTTGTCCATGCTCTGGTAGATGCGCCCCAGGGCTCTTAGCCCCACCTGGGTGGAGATCATGGGGATGATAACCAGCATGCCCAAGACGACAAGAAGCCTGGTCTGTATCCTGATATTTCCCAGAATCCTGAGTTTCATAAGGTAAACACCGAATAGCGCCTCAGCGGCGGATGATCCGCGGTTACTTGATTACAAGGATAACCCTAACTTTATGCGCATCCACACCCTCCTCGGAGATATACCCCAGGGCATTGGTGTCGTGCGCCACTTTGGAGAGCATAAGCAGCTGGGACTTTAGTATGGTGGGAGGATTTTTGGCCGTGTTGGTGATTCTTTTGCTGGCCCACTCCATCGTCACATCCTGGGGCGCTTTCCCCAATACCTTAGCTGAGAAAACCTGACGAGTAG
>JAOUNV010000212.1 GCA_029880775.1 Nitrospinota bacterium
TCGGAGTAGTACCCCTCAGCGTCGGGGCCTCGATGGACCAGCTGAGCGGTCATCCGCCGGATCATCGCCATGTCTGGTGGCCGATCCCATGAAAGGCTCCCGCATATACCGCACATGCTATCCCTATAAGCCTTTCTTCTCGCTCAAGAATGTTCTCCTCGCCTCACTTTGTGGCTCCCATATGGGCCGCGCTTTTTTAGTGGATCGTCCATGCCGGCTGCGCCGGAGAAAGTGTAATATCTTCAATAGGGTACACTATCATATTCCAGCACAGGAGAGCGGCTGGCCGTAGACTGAGCATGTTTCCTAAGTTGTTTGTTTCGTCAGGCGGCGGAGTATATTCTAAACCTGTAAGCTTTTTCTCCCGCTTCCCTTCTCTCTCCGCTAAAATCACCTCATGACCCAAAAACCTTTGCTATGCATCATCGACGGCGCCGGCTACTACTTCCGCGCCTACTATGCCATCCGCCAGCAGCTGGCCAACTCCAGGGGATTGCCCACCAACGCTGTCTTCGGGTTTTCCATGATGCTCAAAAAGATCATCGCGGATATCCAACCAGACTTGCTGCTGATGGCCCTGGACAGCAAGGAGAAAACATTCCGCCACGACATGTATCCCGAATACAAGGCGAACCGCCCCGTCATGCCGGAGGACCTGGCCATCCAGCTCCCCTACATCGACAAGCTGATCGAGGCGTATAACGTGGCCGCCATCCGCATGCCAGGATGGGAAGCGGACGATATCATCGGCGCCGTGGCCCACCGCGCCCAGAATGATGGATATGACGTGGTCATCGTCACGTCAGACAAGGACCTGATGCAGCTTGTACGCCCAGGGATAGAGATCTACGACTCCATGAAAGAGAAGAAGATCGGCCCAGACCAAGTGATGGAAAAGTTCGGCGTGACGCCAAACATGGTGGCCGACGTGCTGGGGCTGATGGGCGACTCCTCCGACAACATCCCCGGCGCTCCCGGAGTGGGGGAAAAAACCGCCCGAGTGCTGGTGGCCGAGCATGGCGATGTGGAGGCGGTAATCTCGGCGGCGGAGGGGATGACCACAAAGAAAAAGCTGAAACAAAGCCTGATAGAAAACGCAGAGCTTATCCGCCTGTCGAAGAAACTGGCCACTGTGGACCTGGAAACTCCGGTACAGATCGACTATGAAAAATGGCGATCCGCCGAGCCGGACGCAGAAAAACTGAAAGAACTTTTCACCGAGCTGGAGTTTAAAACCTTACTGGCCGATATGCCAGCCGCCCCCAGGGCCCAGGTTCCCCGCGATTATCGAATCGTGGACAATCCCCAGGCGCTGGCGGAACTGGTGGCGGAATTGGAGGCCTCCGCAGGATTCGCCGTGGACACGGAAACCACCTCCCAGAACCCGATGAAAGCCCGGCTGGTGGGGATGAGCTTTAGTTGCCATGAAGGGAAAGGGTGGTATCTCCCCTTGCGCCACACGGGCGAGGGAGCCCAGCGGCAGCTGCCCATGGATCAGGCGCTCCCCCCGCTGGCCCGCTTGCTGGCGGACTCGTCGAAGCCGAAGGTGGGGCAGAATATAAAGTACGACATCATCGTTCTCGCCTCCGAAGGAGTGGAGGTGAGCCCGGTCTCTTTCGACACCATGGTGGCCTCTTATCTTGTAGACCCCGCTGGTCGACATGGGCTCTCCCGTCTGGCCAGCCTCCACTTGGGGGAGACGATGGTCGAATATAAAGATGTGTGCGGCTCCGGCGCCAGCCAGATCACCTTCGATCAGGTCCCCATAGACAAAGCGGCCGAGTACGCCGCCGAAGACGCGGATATGACATGGCGGCTGTGGGGCCTCTTGGCGCCCATGGTGCGCGGCGATGGATTGTGGGAGCTTATGGAGCAGGTGGAGCTCCCTTTGATAAAGACCCTGGCCACCATGGAGCGCAACGGGATGCTGGTGGATTCAGACGCTTTGGCCACGCTTTCCGAGTCGCTGGGCGCCAGGATGGGGCAGCTGGAGCAATCCGTCTATGAGGCGGCCGGAGAGGAGTTCAACCTCAATTCCCCAAAGCAACTGGGCGCCATACTTTTCGATAAGCTGGGGCTGGCCACGGGGAAAAAGAAAAAGACCGGCTACTCCACAGACCAGGAGACTCTGGAAGGGCTGGCGGAGCAGCACGAAGTCCCCAAGCTGGCGATGGAGCATCGGCGCCTGGCGAAGCTGCGCGGAACATACGCCGAGGCGTTGCCGAAGATGGTCAATCCCGCCACGGGGCGCATTCACACATCCTATAACCAGGCGGTGGCGGCCACAGGGCGGCTCTCCTCGTCGGAGCCGAACCTGCAGAATATTCCGATCCGCACAGAGCTGGGTCGAATGATTCGCCGTGCGTTCATCGCGCCACCGGGCCGCGTGATCGTGTCGGCCGATTATTCCCAGATAGAGCTTCGGCTGCTGGCCCACCATTCCGGGGAGCCGGCGCTTCTGGAGGCGTTTGGGGCCGGGGAGGACATCCATGCCAGGACTGCGGCGGAGGTTTTCTCCGTCGATCCGCTCTTCGTGACTACGGATATGCGCCGGGTGGCCAAATCGGTGAATTTCGGGATCATCTATGGCCAGACTGCGTTCGGCCTGGCAAAGGAGCTGGGGATCTCCCGAGGGGAGGCGCAACGTTACATCGACAATTACTTTAGCAGGTACCCTGGAATCCGCGATTTTATGGAAAAAATGATTGAGCAGGCCAAGGAGATAGGATATGTTTCCACCTTCATGGGAAGACGGAGGCGCCTGCCTGATATAAAGGCTAGCAACAGACAAATCAGGCAGTTCGCCGAGCGTAACGCCATCAATTCCCCCTTGCAGGGGGGGGCGGCGGATATCATAAAAGTAGCGATGAACTCCATCCACCAGCGGATGGCCAAAGAAAAGTATGAATCGCTGATGGTCCTTCAGGTGCATGACGAACTGGTGTTTGAAGCGGAAGAGACTGAAACAGATAGGCTTGTGGCCATGGTAAAAGAGGAAATGGAAGGCGCCGCAGCACTGGCCGTTCCCCTGGTGGTGGATGTGGGAACTGGGCCCAATTGGGACGAAGCGCATTGAATATCATGCTGTTGGGGGAGGGCAAGGATCATGCCAGGCGGCCCTGTCCACGACTTTTCGGCAGCTTGACATCTCCCGCCGCGGGAATGGTAAAATATTTTCGTGAAAGTCATATGACAGAGTAGTTTCGGTTGGAAACTCATATTGTGCCTTTTGCGGAAGGTGAACTTTTTGGCTTGATGAACCAGGCCGTATAACAACAAAAAAAACTTGATGGCAGAATACGAATTGGAATGCATCCCCAGGTTTCAGGAGATCGCGGGGGTCAACAACAGGAACATAAAGCGGATCGAGAAGCTTTTTGAAGTCGCCATCACCACCCGAGGTGGAAAGGTCAAGATCCAGGGCGATGGTGAAGGCGCCCAGAATGCGGCCAAACTGCTGGATCAGCTGTTCGCCTTGGCCGAATCAGGTGTGGATATCACCAATGGCGCGTTGACCTACGTGATCCCCACATTCCGGGACGACCCGAAGATCAACCTGAAGGATATACTGAGCGACAAGATCCACATCGCCACCAGCCGCAGGGAAATATACCCCCGTTCCGCGGCCCAGCGCGAGTATATAATCGCCATGAACCGTTACGATGTGGTGCTCTCCACCGGGCCTGCCGGCACCGGCAAGACCTATCTGGCCATGGCCTGCGCCGTGAACGACCTTTTGACCAGGAGGGTCAGCCGGATCATCCTCACCCGCCCGGCGGTGGAGGCTGGCGAGAAGCTCGGTTTTTTGCCGGGAGACCTGTACGAGAAGATCAATCCATACCTGCGCCCGCTGCACGACGCCTTGTTCGACATGCTGGAGGCGAACCACATACAGCGGCTGACAGAGCAGGGCGCCATCGAGATCGCTCCCTTGGCGTACATGCGCGGCAGGACGCTCAATGACGCTTTCATAATTCTGGATGAGGCGCAAAACGCCACGCCGGACCAGATAAAGATGCTGCTCACCCGGTTGGGTGTCAGCTCCAAGGTGGTGATCACCGGGGACGCCACCCAGGTGGATCTTCCCTCGAAAAAGGACTCTGGCCTGGCCCACGCCAACCGGGCGCTGGGGGATGTCCAGGGGATTAAGCTTGTGGGTTTCACGGAAAAAGATGTGGTGCGCCACGAACTGGTCAAACGCATCCTGAAAGCGTACCAGGCGGCTGAAAATACCGAAAACCTGGAAGAGCGGATTTAAAAGGGTAAAGGGTAAAGAATGGGCCCCGCCGGTAAAATTATAGACATCGACGCCTTCAAGAAGAAGGAGAGCGGATTAAAATCCACCAGGCCCATCCCTGCGCCCAAGGCGGGTTTTATAAAGCGCCACTGGCAGCCGATCCTGATATTCACCCTGTTGTTGGCGGCGCTCACGGTCATCGTTTCCCCGCCCCGCAAGCAGAAGGTGAACGTCTACCCCATAGGCTCCATAGCGCCGGAGAACATCAAGGCGGAAGATGACATTTTACTTGAGGACGCTGAGTCGACACAGAAGAA
>JAOUNV010000213.1 GCA_029880775.1 Nitrospinota bacterium
CCACAGCGCCTGGGCGCCACCACAGCGCCTGGGCGCCGCGGCTCTATTCTCCCATCGTGGAGGAGTATAGCCGATACCCTTTCCTGCCTGATCTCTTGGTCTTGTAGAGGGCGCGATCGGCGTGTTTCATCAAGGTTCTTTCGCACGTGGCGTCTATCGGATAGATGGATACGCCCACACTTGGCGTGACTTGCAGGACGCTTCCATTGTGGGAGTAGGTTTCGCTCAACGCTTCCATTACCTTGGCCGCGGCTTTCATCGCCTCCGCCGGGCTCTTGATATCTTCCAAAAGAATGGTGAATTCATCCCCGCCGAACCTGGAGACGGTGTCCGACTCCCGCAAGGCGCCCACCAGGCGCATGCCCACGGCCTTTAAGAGCATATCGCCTGTGTCGTGGCCATAGCTGTCGTTTATATTTTTAAAGTAATCCATATCCAGAAACATGATCGCCACTAGTGTTTTGTTCCGGTGAGCGCGGGCGATGGCCCTTTTCGTTCTGTCGACAAAAAGCAGCCTGTTCGGCAGCCCGGTGAGCGGGTCGTGGTAGGCCTGGTATCTCACATCCTCCTCCCGGCGCTTGATATCGGTGATGTCATAGAACACTCCGGCGTAGTGGGAGACCACCCCTCCTGAACCCCGGATGGCGGTGATGGTCAGCCGCGAAGGGAATAGCTCACCGCTTTTCCGCTTGTTCCATATCTCACCGCACCACTCCCCCTTTTCGCTGATCGTTGCCCACATCCGTTGGTAAAACATGGAGTCGTGCCTTCCCGATTTCAAGAAATTGGATTTTTTGCCGAGGGCTTCGTCCATTTCATAGCCGGTAATCGTGGTAAACGCTGGATTCACAAATTGGATAGCCCCTCCCTTGTCGGTGACCATCACGCCTTCCTTCATGCTCTCGAACACACTTGTGGCTATGCGTGCTTTTCTCTGCGCCTGCTTGTTCTCCGTAATATCCACCGCGTAAACAAAAACTGAATCTCCACCATCCACCGGCGTGGCGAGGATGGAAAATATCTTGATCCCAACTTCGTATTCAAATTCTTTAGGGGCTCCCGATTCGGAGCTTTGTCGGATAATATCAAGACACTTGCCGGAAAGATAATCTCCCTGGCGGCACTCCAGCAGCTCAAGCAATGGCCCACTGACAGGATTCGCATATGTAATGTATCCGTCCTTGCGAACCTGGAGCACCGGGTTCGGATTTTCCCTCGGGAAGAGGGAGAGCTTCTCCGCTTCTTTTTCCCATTTTTTGCTCACCAGAATCAGCGCCGCTGTCAGCCATATGGCAAACAACGCCAGAAGACGGTTCGCCAACACAACCCATAGCTCCCCTCCCGGCGGAGAGGCAAAAAAACCAATTATTGTGAGAATCGATCCGGCCAGCGCGGCGCCGATGACAAATCGCCGACTGGGGACCCAAAGAGATAAAAGGACAGGCGCAAGATATGGGACTCCGGCGGCCACACCAAGGGGAAGGTTGATATCCAGAAGAAAGATTGCGATCATCAATGATGCCGCAAAAAGAGATAAAACTTTTACATTCATATCTTTACCGTAAACTTCATAAAGACACAACAAGAACTACTGCCAACAGTATAACCAGCAATATCGGCGCCAATTTAAAAACAGACTAACCCATCAGTAGCCTGTTTAATATCAATGGATAAGAGTGACAACGGAAGGTAGGGATCGATGCTTGGGCGCCTAATCTGCGGGCAATGTACTGATTATATTAGGGACAACGTCCTGTTTCTACGACATGATCAATGGAATCCTGATATTTGGTGATGGGTGAACAAACGATGCCACCCTGGTCATTACCACAGGCTATTTGGTTTTCACTCCACTTGCGATGAGTAAAGGTTCTTTAGGTCCGACCAGAATCGGGGTAGGCGGGGGATCAGAAAAGGGGCGTGTCCACAAGCTGGGTATACCTGACGCCAAACCTCATGGCCGCGCCCTCCTTGAGTACCCACATAACTTCCGCTTCCTGGCTCATGGTGGAGATATAACCTTTGTTGGCCGATTTAATGATAATGATCATTCCCTTGTCCACCCGGCCATGATGTGTGATGATCTGGGCGCCCGCCTCGGATACGTCCATCAAGCTGGCTGTGAAACTGTGCATACCTTTTTCATCCTGATATACAAGCTCCACCCCCACCTCTTTGGGGACTCGCTGGCGAAAGAATTTGCGTTGGTCCATTCCCTGGGGCCACCATCGGAAGTGGTCCAGAATCATTCGGAAAAAGTGTCTCACTTTTATGCCAATCTTAAAAAACGGCGTTTGCCTATTTTAACCAGCTTTTCTCGGCCACGTCGGATTTTATAATCCTGATCGCTGATTTTGACTCCGTCCACCGACACCGCGCCCTGCTTTATCATTCTCCTCCCATCGGAACTGCTGGAGACCAAACCAACCTCTTGTAATGCCTTGGGGAGCCATGCTTCACCATTTTCGTCCCAATTAAACGTGCTTACTGGTATATCGTCTGGCAGCTTCCCGCTGGCGAACACCCGCTCGAATTCATCAGCGGCTTTGACTGCGTCTTCTTCGGAGTGGAACCTGGCCACTATCTCCCGCCCCAGATCCACCTTCGCTTTTTTCGGATGCAGCGCGCCGGACTTCAGATCGCTCTTCAGCTTCTCCAACTCCTCGTTGGATATAGTGGAAAGCAGCTCGTAGTAACGAATCATCAGGTCATCGGAGATCGACATCACCTTGCCGAATATCTCCTTGGGCCGCTCGTCTATCCCAATGTAGTTGTCGTAAGACTTGCTCATCTTCCGGACACCATCGGTCCCTTCCAAAAGCGGCATGGTGAGGCACACCTGCGGCTCCTTGCCGTAGCTTCGCTGCAGGTCTCTGCCCACCAGCAGATTAAACTTCTGGTCAGCGCCGCCCAGCTCCACATCCGCCTGCATCTCCACAGAGTCGTACCCCTGCAAAAGGGGATACAGGAACTCGTGGATGGAGATGGCTTTCCCCTCGGAATAGCGCTTGGAGAAGTCGTCCCGCTCCAGCATCCTGGCCACGGTGTGCCTGGCGGCCAGGCCGATGAATTCCGACGGTGTCATCTTCTCCAGCCACACGCTGTTGAACATCACTTCGGTTTTATCAGGGTCCAGGGTTTTGAACACCTGCGCGGCGTATGTATCGGCGTTTGCTTTCACCTGCTCCAGGGTCAGCGGTGGCCGGGTCTCGTTCTTTCCTGTGGGGTCGCCGATCATCCCGGTGAAGTCCCCGATAAGAAACATCACTGTGTGCCCCAGATCCTGGAACTGGCGCAGCTTGCTTATCAGCACCATATGGCCCAGGTGCAGGTCTGGCGCCGTGGGGTCGAACCCCGCCTTTATCCTCAGGGGCGCGCTGGTGGCCACGGATTTTTCCAGCTTTTTAGCCAGATCCTCCTCCAGCAGAATCTCCACCGTCCCTCGACGGATAACTTCCATCTGCTCTGGAACAGACTTAAATTTAGTCAAAATAAATAGCCTTTGCGCCAAGTCGACGGTAAACAGTAGCATAGAGTATACATCATGACGAAGAAAACCCGTTCGCTGAAAAAGCGACCAAATAGCAGGAACAGCCCTCCGCCCTCTTCCACCAGGATTCTGGCCATGGAGCAGGGGCATGTAATTAAGCCTCATGGCGGCAGGCTGAAAATGGCTCTTGTATATCCCAACAGCTACCAGGTGGGGATGAGCAACCTGGGCTATATGAAGGTTTATCACCTGCTCAACCGCCGGGACGATGTGGTGTGTGAGCGAGTGTTCTTCCCCCCACCGGAAGAAGTGGCCCGGATTGAGAGTGGGCGCGGCGCGCTACGTTCGCTGGAGAGCGGGCTGCCGTTGGGCAAGTTCGACGTGATCGCTTTCTCCATCACCTTTGAGATGGACTACTCCAACGCCTTGCGGATGCTGGCCATGGCTGGCGTGGGAGGCGCAGGCCCCCTGGTAATGGCCGGGGGAATCGCGGTGACCATGAATCCGGAGACCATGGCGGACCACTTCCACATCATGCTGATCGGCGAGGGGGAGGGAATCATCGACCCATTGATGGATGCGATCATCGCCAAAGGTCGGGAGCCTGCCGGGTTGGCTGGGCTTCCAGGAGTGTATGCCGCAAACGGATATGAATCCACCTACAGCCAGGAGGGCCGCCTGACGGGAATAAAACCAAAGCCGGGATATCCAGCCCGGGTGCCCCGAGTGTGGGACAAACAAGCCGAGGGGGAGCCGAACATGACACGGATATTCACTCCAGATACTGTGTTCGGCGACATGGCCCTGGTGGAGACGGGAAAAGGGTGTGGCCGACATTGCCGCTTCTGCGCGGCGGGGTATTCATACCGCCCCACCAGGATGGCCCGGCGTCGGGCGCTTATGGATCTGGTGGGCCAGGCGTTGGAAAGGAATGTCCGGGTGGGCCTGGTGGGCAGCGCCGTGGCGGACCATCCGGACCTGATGGAGATCCTGGAGCATATCGTGGCCAAGGGAGGGCGGTTCTCCATCTCCTCCATGCGGCTGGACATGATAACCCAGCGGT
>JAOUNV010000214.1 GCA_029880775.1 Nitrospinota bacterium
CACTCTGGCGTCGCGCCATTTCATCACGGAAAGAGATTGCAAACGGTGCCATGGGACGGGGAACTGGAAAACTTTGACAATGGAACACCGCTTCCCGTTTCAGCATGGAGCGCGGCGGGGCGGGAATAAATGCGTTGTCTGCCACCCGATATCGCTAGAAAAATACGACTGCCTCTCCGCCTGCCATGAGCATGGATCGCTTGGCGTGAGGGTGGAGCATCTGGAGGAGGGGATCGTGGATATATCCGGCTGCGCCCGATGCCACCCCACCGGCAGGGAGCACGAAGGGGAACGGGACCGGAAGCGATCTGGAAAATCCGACCGGGATGAGTGGGAGCATGATGGAAAACGGGACGACGATGACTGATAGGGGTCGAAGAATATGCTGATCACCCTGAAGGCTTTTGGCCGACTGGCCATACTGGTGAGTATTGTGGGGCTGGTGCTGGGGGTGACTGTGGTGGCGGAGATAGCCATCGACCAGCTCACCTACCAGAGCAGGGATCTTCGCCACCTGCTAAAACACTCACTGGGTAATGGTGGCTCGCTGCTGGTGGCCTTCTCCATCGCCGCATACATGGGGCGCAAGAGATATAAATGGATTCCTGGCCGCCTGAAGGACTGGCTGGATGTTCACCAGTGGTTGTCGGTGGCGGGGGTGATAATGGTCGGTGTCCACACGGGGGCCCACTTGCGCGCTGTTGTGCCGATCCTGGCGTTTGTGCTGATGCTGGCGTGCCTGGTCAGCGGGTTTATCGGCAGAGTTATATATATCCGGGCGCAAAGAGACTTGAAAGCCCGCCGGGCGGAATTGCTGAAAGACGCCGTGGACCCGGAAGAAGTGGAGGAGACCCTGGCCATGGCCACCGCCGCGGCCAAGACTCTTGCCCGATGGAAGGCCACTCATCGGCCGCTATCGCTGGCGTTGGGGCTGGCGCTATTCTGGCATGTGATGGTGGCGCTATTTTTCGGGGGTTAAGCTTTGCGAAGCTGAAAATTCTTCTCGGGCTGAAAAGCCCCCAGGCAGGGAGGCGGGCCTGTCCCCCGAGGTTTTCTGGCAATGCAGATCGAACCTGTATGACATGCCGTTGCACAGGGCGCAGCATTCTTTGCATTCGCGGTCTCCCCCCAATCCCACACCCCAGCTGACATCCCCCGCCTGGGCGCCGATGCATATCCGCCGATCCGCCTGGCATTTGAGCGTGCCGGTGGTGTACTTATTCAGCGCCGGGGTGGTGAATGGGCCCCACGATTTTACAGAGGCCCCTTCCTTGTAAAAAACATAAGTGGTATCGAGCCCATCGTCGCAATAGTCTGTGACATACCACCCCATGCATTCCAGGTCATTGGCGCAAGAGGAGTCAAACTCATCGCGGGGATTCGGGGCGCAGGAGACAATCAAAACAGTTGCCAGCACTATGGCTGCGTTGATTGTGATATTTTTCATGTCGTCCATCCCGTTGCGCAAGGCCAGGGCCAGGTCAGAACTGGCTGACCAGCATAAAACTGGCTGACCAGCATAAAACTGGCTGACCAGCATAAAACTGGCTGACCAGCATAAAACTGGCTGACCAGCTTAAAACTGGCTGACCAGCTTAAAACTGGCTGACCAGCATAAAACTGGCGGGCCAGCTTAAAACTGGCGGGCCAGCTCCCATTTATGTTTTTTCGGAATCCACTCCCGCACCGCCAGGTTCGTGCTGATTCGCTTGAAAGGCTCATAGGCGGCCTCCCGGCGTCGATCCTCCGGGTGCAGCAGGTAGTGCAAAATCCCCTGCTGGTGGCCTATACCGTGAAAGGCGATCATCGTATGCAGGTCCGGGACATTGCTCAATACCTTGTCGATCCCCATGGCGATCCAGATGTCCCGCCAATCCTTGCTTCCCCAGGTCACCTTGTCATCCAGGCCATAGGAGAAAGCGGAGCCCTTGTGAATGGCGGAACGCAGATCCATCCCCGGCAGGCTGCCGAAAAATAGGGGCAAGCCGAGCGCCAGCATACCCGCCCGGAGAATAAGCCCCCTTCGGGAGAATCCCTCCGGACTTTTACCGATGGCTCTTTTCCCAAAATCGATGGAGGACTTCACCAGCATGGAAAGCCCCGCCAGGCCAAAGACCGCGTCTGCGGTCAGCACACGCGCGTCGAAAGGATCGGCGATATAGACCTTCTTGTTCATCTTCAAGGCGATGGCCGCGATCTGGCCGAATGATGACTGGTCATAAGAGAAATCGACATACCAGAGAGGCTGCTCCAGCATGATGGCGGAGTATGGCTTTATCATCCGCTCATACTCGCTCTTGTTTTTCATGAACTCCTCCCTGGAGTGGAGAATCCCCACCAAAGAGAGCCTTTTGCCTGCGACTTGCAGGTCGTCCACCAGGTACGTGTTTTCAGACTGGGTCATGATCTTGCCATTCTAGCATCCCAGTGGGATTTTACAATATGATCAGTCGCGCTGAAAGTTGTATACTCGCTAGCTCAATTTGTCAGGCGTGAATCAATTCCAGAAGAGACGAAACTGAAACTGGTAAAATATATTCTAAAAACATCCTCCTCCAAAGAGAACATGCTTGTTCAGGAATCTGATCAACCTACGTTTCGTCACAAAACCGTGCTCTCCTTGGACACAGCCAAAGCCGAGTTTGCTATGGATGTTTTCGCCATTGATAACAAAACAGAATTGAGTCAGAGAATCAAGAATAGGCTCGGACAGGGCGCTCAAATGAAGAGATAATACTCTTTGGAAAGATTGCCGGTGGATTCAATCAAATCCGCCCGTGATACTTGACGTACACTTTCCACAGGTCGCGCAATATCCGGAACCCGTGGCTGGCTTTTAGTTTCGATCCTGGCACGTCCACCCATTCGTCCAGAGGGTGCTCGATGACAATCGCGCTCGCCGGGGCGCCAGGGGTTTTCTCCCGGCCCGCCAGGATGGCCCGGGCGATCAGCTCCAGGTCGAAGGTCCAGTCTGTCTCGAACTGTTCGCCAAAGGCTTTTCGCATCACATCGCCGTTGCGGAACACCTTGGCCCCGCATTGGGTGTCGTATATCTGCAGCCCCAGGATGAAGCTGGCCAGTGTGCCAAACATTCGCCCCAGGTAGTGGCGCCCATGGCTGCGAAGGATCTGCTTCCCCAGGATGCTCACCCGGGAGCCCATAACCATCTCCACACTCTTGCCTTGAAGATCCGCTATCAGCTCCGGCGCCAGCCGCAATGGGGTGGCGTTATCCGCGTCCCAATATCCGGCGAACTCATATCCTCTCTCAAATGAGTCGAGCACACCGCGCCGCACAGCTTCCGCCTTGCCACTGTTTTGCTCCAGCCGCAGGGGGAACACCCGGCCGGGGTTCTGGGAGGCTATCAGCTCCAGAAGAGCGAAGGTGCCGTCACTGCTGCCATCGTCCACAAAGATCATGTCGATATCGCCATGCTTCTCCAGGAACTGGTGGTACTCCTCCGGCGCCAGCCGTTTATCCTCGTTATAGCAGGGGATGATCAGCGCTGTTTTCGGCATAACGTCCACGCAGTCAGCCCCGGTGGCCGAATCCCCATCCTGGCCAGAGCGATCAATATGCTATTCTCCAGAGCCAGGTAGCCAGAAATCAGCCCCGTGACCAGTGGCCCACCGCTCCATCCGCCAACTCCTTTCGTATCCCCGCTTCCGCTTATGCCGATTCGTTGCAGGATCACGGCCAGAACCCTGGGCAGTAGAAGGCTGGTATACAGATAGCCACAGCTCTCCGGGGCCAGGCCCGCCTCCTTCGCCACAGAGGTAAGCTGCCCCAGGCTATATCGGCGGAAGTGGCGCAGAAACTCATCATGTCGGGAAAAGAGGGATTGGAACGCCGGGACGGTGAGGAGTATAGCGCCGTCGTCGGCCAGCCGATCCGTCACCCGCCGCAGCAGGGCAAGGTCGTTCTCCTCATGCTCCAGCACATCAAGCATCATTATGATGTCGAATTTTTGGTCGCCAGTCTCCTCCAGCGAGCGATGGAAGGTGAACCGTCCGCCGTAGCTCTCCATCGCAGCCACCGTTTCGTCGGTGAAGTAGAGATCCACCAGCGCCGCCGTCACCTCCGGCGCCCCGCCGAACACCTCCCCTGCCACGTATCCATCGCCGCATCCCAGGTCCAGCGCGCGGGCGGGCTTGCCCTGGGGCAATACATTCCCGGTGAGGGCTTTCACCGCTTCCACCCGAGAGGTCTCCCATGGGTGGCGCAGCCCTGTAAATATTTTTTGTTCAACCAGATCCATGATTGTTGTCTGCTACTCGTTTTTGTTAAGGTCTGGGGACGTGTCCACCGGGCGAGGCCGCCGGTTCTCATCCACAGCCACATACACCGCCGTCCCCTGGGTAACCTTTATCACGCAATCCGGATGCCGCTCGGCGTACACCTCGATGTCGATAGTGATGGAGGTGCGGCCAACCTTGGAGACCGTGGCGAAACAGCTTATCACGTCCCCCACCAGCACAGGATGATGGAATTGCACAGAGTCCAGCGCCACGGTGACTATCCG
>JAOUNV010000215.1 GCA_029880775.1 Nitrospinota bacterium
CTGTGTGAATACGACAGATCGAAAATGATTTATGACAAGGAGAACCTGCTGGTCCCCCGGCGTGAGCTGCAAAGAAGGCTGGACACCATCAGGAACAAGTATTTTTCAGAGGAAAGGTACAGGTAACGCGATGGAGATGGCGATATTCTTGGTGGTGGGCGCGTTGTCCATTGGCTTTAGCCTGGCCATGATCCTGGCCCCTAAGCCTGTGACCTCCGCCATGAGCCTTGTGGCGGTGATGTTTTGCCTGGCGGTGCTGTTCGCCATGCAGAGCGCGCATCTGATCGCCATTTTGCAGATCCTGGTATACGCCGGTGCGATCATGGTTCTTTTCCTTTTCGTGATAATGCTGCTGAACCTGCGAGAGAAAGAGGGGGCGGAGTCCCACACCAAGGGCTATGCGCAGATGTTCGGTGGGGCGATGGCTTTGGCCATTCTGGTCGTCGTGGTGGGGCTGACTCATATGCCCGCAAGCCCGGCGGGGCTGTCGAGCGACCGGTTCGGGACCACTGCGGAGGTGGGTAGGCTTTTGTTCACCAAATACATTCTGCCATTCGAGATAACCTCGGTGCTTCTGCTGGCCGCGCTGGTGGGGGCGGTGGCTCTAGTGAAAATAAGGATGAGGTAGACGCGCCATGATGATGAACAACTACCTGATGCTCTCCGCCGCGCTTTTTGTCATAGGCGCGGTGGGCGTGCTGATCCGCAGAAATATGATCGTGGTGATGATGTGTATTGAGCTTATGCTCAACGCCGCGAACTTAAGCTTCATCACCTTCGCCAATTACCGGCACGATATGACGGGCCATGCTTTCGTTTTCATGGTGATAGCGGTGGCGGCGGCGGAGGCGGCTGTGGGGCTGGCGGTGGTGCTGGCCATGTTCCGTAACCGGGAGACGGTGAACGTGGACGAAGTGAATTCGATGAAAGGATAGGGGGCGAACATATAATGGGTCTGGATAACATCTGGTTGGTTCCGATCTTGCCGCTGGTTGGCGCGTTGATGAACGGGCTGTTCGGCTATCGGATGGGGAAGGTGTGGACCACTGTATGGGCATTGGGGACCACCGGTCTCTCTTTTGCCATAGCTCTCCTGGCGTTTTCGAACCTGGTGTCTATGGCGCCGTCGGAGAGGGTGTTCGAAAAAGTCCTTTTCACCTGGGTCCAGGCTGGGTCCTTCACGGCGGAGGCTGGCATCCAGATCGATCCCCTCTCCGGGCTCTTCATGCTGATCGTCACCGGAGTGGGGTTCCTGATTCATGTCTACTCCGTGGGGTATATGGGGGAGGAAGACGCATACCCCCGGTTCTTTAGCTACCTGAACCTGTTCATGTTCTCCATGTTGCTTCTGGTGATGGGGAACAACTTTCTGTTGATGTTCATCGGCTGGGAGGGGGTGGGGCTCTGCTCATACCTGCTCATCGGCTATTACTATAAAAAAGACTCCGCCGCCGACGCCGGCAAGAAGGCTTTCGTCATGAACCGCATAGGGGACTTCGGGTTCCTGCTGGCTATCATGTGGATCTTCTGGACCCTCGGCTCGATAGACTACACCACGGTGTTCGCCGCCGCGCCCCACTCCGAAGAGCTTTTGCGGCACACCCGATGGGGCGGCCTTACGGTGGTGACACTCATCACTATGTTTCTCTTTTTGGGGGCCACGGGTAAATCCGCCCAGATACCGCTGTTTACTTGGCTGCCGGACGCCATGGAAGGCCCCACGCCAGTCTCCGCGCTCATCCACGCGGCCACTATGGTGACTGCGGGTGTGTATATGGTGGCGCGATGCAACGTGCTGTTCAACATGGCGCCCGTCACGATGATGGTGGTGGCGGCGGTGGGGGCCTTGACGGCCATATTCGCGGCCACCATGGGCTTGTTCCAGAACGATATCAAAAGAGTGCTGGCATATTCCACCGTATCGCAGCTCGGCTATATGTTCCTGGCTTGCGGAGTGGGCGCTTATGTGGCGGCGGTGTTCCATGTGATGACCCACGCTTTCTTCAAGGCCTGTCTCTTCTTGGGCTCCGGCTCGGTGATCCACGGGATGAGCGGCGAGCAGGATATGCGCCAGATGGGCGGGCTGAAAAAGAAAATGCCCTTCACCCACTGGACCTTTTGGGTATCCACCATGGCTATTGCCGGAATCCCTATCTTCGCCGGTTTCTTCTCCAAGGACGAAATCCTGCTTAGCGCCTTTTTGGGCCACACACCGGGGCATATCTTCTACTGGTTGCTGGCCACCATCGCCGCCTTCGTGACGGCGTTCTATATGTTCCGGCTCTACTACATGACATTTTCCGGCGAGCTTCGCGCCGAGGATCACCATGTGCGCGACCATGTGCACGAGTCACCATTTGTGATGACGATCCCACTTATGATCCTGGCGTTCCTGGCCACGGTGGGAGGGTTCCTGGGCTTGCCCACGGCTCTGGTCCACTTGCCGCATCTGCTGTCGGACTTCCTCTCCCCTGTGCTGAACCCTGCCGCTGCGGGCGCCCATGGCGAGGCGGCGGAAAGCGGACATCATGTGAGCTGGCAGATGGAGTTTGGATTTATGGCGTTTTCCGTGGCTGTCGCCACTCTGGGGATATTCACCGCGCGCTATTTCTATAAGGTGAAGCCTGAGGCCGCGGCGGAGCTGGCCCAGAAGGAAGGTTTCATTCATACGATATACGTCACCGTCCAGAACAAGTATTACGTGGACGAGATATACGATTATATTTTCACCAACCCGATCGTGGTGTTTTCCAGAAAAGCGCTGTGGAAGTTCTTCGATGTGAAGATCGTGGATGGGACGGTGAACGGGGTCGCCAACTGGACCATGGGTCTGGGCGGGCTTATCCGTCGGACCCAGACAGGGCTGGTGCGAAACTACGCCACTGTGATGGCGGCTGGCTGTCTGGTCCTGATATGGACCTGGATAATCTTCTTGAGCGGGGAATAGGGATGGACGCGCCGATCCTATCGATAATTATTTTCCTCCCGATGGCGGGGGTGCTGCTCCTTTTGCTTATCGACAAGCAGAACGAGAGCCTGTTAAAGGGCGTGACGCTGGCCGTCACAGTCCTGGATTTTCTGATCTCGCTGCCGCTCTACTTTTTGTTCCAGAACACCCACGAGATGCAGTTCGTGGAGAAGAAAGTGTGGATCCCCACTTTCAACGCCTATTACAGCCTGGGGATAGATGGCATATCGCTCTTCATGGTGCTGCTCACCACGCTGACCATGGTCATCTGCGCCGCCAGCATATGGAAGGCGATAGACAAATACGTCAAGGAGTTCTGCATAACGATGCTCTTTCTGGGCACTGGTATGCTGGGCACGTTCTGCGCGCTCGATTTTCTGCTCTTCTACGTCTTCTGGGAGCTGATGCTCATCCCGATGTATTTTATGATCGGTGTGTGGGGCGGCGCCCGCAGAATATACGCGGCGGTGAAGTTCTTTTTATACACAATGTTCGGCTCCGTGCTGATGTTGGTGGCCATCATCTGGTTGTACTACTACCATCACTCCGTCACCGGAATATACACCTGGGACATCATGGCCTATCACAAGCTGGCCATAGACCCGGCGGTGCAGTTCCTCCCGTTTTTGGCTTTCTTCCTGGCGTTTGCCATCAAGGTGCCGATGTTCCCGTTCCACACATGGCTGCCAGACGCCCATGTGGAGGCGCCCACATCCGGCTCCGTGATCCTGGCGGGGATATTGCTGAAGATGGGCACATACGGATTTTTACGCTTTTCTTTGCCCATCTTTCCGGAGGCTTCTTTCGATGCGGCCTGGTGGATCGGTCTGCTGGCGCTGGTTGGCATAATATACGGCGCGCTGGTGGCCATGGTGCAAGAAGATGTGAAAAAGCTGGTGGCATACTCCTCCGTCAGCCACCTGGGCTTCGTGATGCTGGCCATCTTCGCGTTCAATGTCGAGGCGATGGAGGGCGCCTTGTTGCAGATGATAAACCACGGCATATCCACCGGCGCGCTCTTCTTGTTGGTGGGGGTGCTGTATGAACGACGCCACACCAGGCTCATCGCCGACTACGGCGGCGTGGCCGCGAAAATGCCAGTGTTCACCGTCGTCTTTATGATTACCGCGCTCTCGTCGATCGGCTTGCCGGGGACCAACGGGTTCGTGGGGGAATTCCTGATTCTGGTGGGCGTGTTCCAGGAGAACAGAGTGGTGGCGGCGTTGGCCACTACAGGGGTGATCTGGGCCGCAGTGTATATGCTGTGGATGTTCCAGCGGGTGATGTTCGGGAAAATCACAAACCCGAAAAACGAGAAACTGATCGATATGAACGCCAGGGAGATCGCCTATTTCGCGCCTCTGATCGCGTTCATATTCATATTGGGCGTTTTCCCGACGCCGTTTATACAGAAGATGGAGCCGACAGTGAACAACCTGGTGACCCATGTGCGCACCCGGACCCAGCCGCCGCCCCCACCCGATGGGGAGGACGCGGCCAAAAGCGCCCGGGAGCATAACCAGGGGGAC
>JAOUNV010000029.1 GCA_029880775.1 Nitrospinota bacterium
TGTGGCCATTGGCTTGCGGACTCCCAACCACGAGGCGGAAAAGATAAAGCGCCAGTGCGGATGCGCTACGGCTGCCATGGTCCCTGATGACGAGTCTCTGGAAGTGCCTGGAGTGGGCGGCCGCGAGTCGAGGATGCTGTCGCGCAGGGTGCTGGCGGACATTATAGAGCCGCGGATGACAGAGATATTCACCATGATCCGCGACGAACTGGAGCACTCAGGTTTCGTTCAGAGAAAGAAAATCGCCTCCGGCATGGTGCTCACGGGAGGGGCGGCGGTGATGCAGGGTACTTGCGAACTGGCCGAAGCCATCTTCGACATGCCGGTGAGGCTGGGGACACCCATAGAGATCGGTGGACTGGTGGATCTGGTAAACGGAACTGTGTACGCCACACCGGTGGGGCTGGTGGTGTATGGGCACAGGCAGATGAGAATGGGCCAGGGGAAAAGGCGCGATGGAAAGGGGCCGATCAACAAGGCATTCGGGAGGATGTGGGGATGGGCCGCTGAGTTAATGGGTAATTAGAAATAAAACTAGTTTTATTAAATGGGAGGCATATTATGACTGATTCTATCGACCAAAAGGAAGGGCAGGTATTCTTCGACTACACAGACGAGCCAGGCGCCGGTGGATACCAGGCGGTGATCAAGGTGATCGGCGCTGGCGGCGGCGGCGGTAACGCTGTGGGCACCATGTTCCGCGACGGTGTGGCCGGCGTGGAGTTTATCGTGGCCAACACCGACGCCCAGGCGCTGCGCCGCTCTCCGGTCCCGTGCAAGCTGCAGATCGGCAAGGAGATCACCAAGGGGTTGGGCGCGGGCGGACGACCGGAAGTGGGCAAGGCCGCCGCCCTGGAAGACGCGGAAGTGCTACGGATGAAGATCGAAGGCGCCGATATGGTGTTCATCACCGCCGGGATGGGCGGGGGCACCGGCACCGGGGCAGCGCCGGTGATCGCCTCTATCGCCAAGGAGATGGGGGCGTTGACAGTGGGTGTGGTGACCAAACCGTTTAACTTCGAGGGGAGAAGGCGCGGCCTGCATGCCCTGGAGGGGATCGCAGAGTTCCGCAAGCATGTGGATACCTTGATCACAGTCCCAAACCAGCAATTGCTGGCATATGTGGGGAAGAAAAAGCCTGCTACCGAAGCCTTTAACATCGCCGATGGTATCCTGGCAAGAGCGGTGAAGGGGATATCGGAACTGATCACCGTGGATGGATTGGTGAACCTGGATTTCGCCGATGTGCGGACCATCATGAGCGCTCGTGGAATGGCGCTGATGGGTACTGGCGAGGGGAAAGGGGAGAACCGCGCGATGGAGGCGGCTCACAACGCCATCAACAGCCCGCTGTTGGAGGATTCATCCATAGAAGGCGCCAAGAGTCTTCTGATCAACATCACCGGTGGCACAGAAATGGCCCTGTCGGAGATTGACGAAGCGGCAAGCCATATCACCGAAAACGCCGATCCGGACGCGGAAGTGATTTTCGGCGCTGTGATAGACCCGGCGCTGGCCGATTCTGTGCGCGTAACGGTGATCGCCACAGGGTTCAAGTCTGGCAGCGACAAGAACAGGGTTACCGACATTCGTGTGCGCGAGAGCCAGATACACCAGGACCGTAAGGAAAAAATCCGTTCTATGATTTCCGAGAAGCTGGTGGTTAATCAGGAGCCTCCATCCGGGGCGCCTCGGTTCGTGGAGAAAGGTCAGAAAAACCGAGGTTTCTTTGGATTACGGCAGGTGCGTAGTGAGGCTATTCAGCCGGATGAGGATCTGGATATCCCCACGTTCATTCGCAAACACGCCGACTAAGCAAAAGAGAGGGAGAAGATGAACAGGAATATGATCGAAAAAGCCAGGGAGCTTACCAACACCCAGCTGCGAAAGAGCAACCAGGCACTGCGCAAGAACCTTAAGCGTGTCATAGAATGCTCTTCGGACAACGAAAAGGCCCAAGAGAGGATGGATGACTATGAGGCGTTGGTCTTCGAGGCCGAATCGCTCAAAGAGATGTTCGATTCAATGATCACCCAGGGGAGGCGGATTTTCGAAGTTCAATTCATCACCGTTGCTCTGGAGCAGGCGCATATAAGCATGTATCCGGAGGGTTACAAAAAGAAGGGGAAGAGCATTTTTCTGGAGTCGAAAAATGTTTTTTTCGCGCCGGCCATCACCATCGCCCTACATTTCCCAGAGATACCTCAGGTAGTTTTGCGGGGACGGCTGAAGGAAGGGAACGAATTCTTTTTCCCAGGCGCCGCAGCCGTCATCCATTCCGAAGCTTTGATACCTCTTCGGACACCGGACGGGGCTCTCACAGGAGCTCTCTGCTTTGGCAGCAAAGCGCCCCAAAGGTTCATGGAGGGGTATGGCACCAGATTCCTCGACAGGCTGGGCAGGCTGGTGAGCCTGAAGATGGAGGTGTTCCGGGCGGAAGAAATGGCGGCTAAAGCGTCCTGACTCCCACCGCCCAAACCTTGCGATAATGGTATCATGGCGGCATGATCAGCTCGTTTAAGGCCCGTAAGGGTATACTGCTGGCCGGTGGCGCGTCTGTGGACCGAATTGTCCGCGCGGCTGGCTCCCCCGCTTACATATATGACGCGGAAGTGATGCGCCGCCAATACAGGCGCCTGGGCAAAGCTCTTCCCAAAAGCTTTCGCCTTTTCTATTCCATCAAAGCAAATCCGAACCTATCCGTGGTCAAAGTTTTCAAAAAGCTGGGCGCTGGCGCGGAGGTGGCCTCGGCCCACGAGCTTATGACCGTATTAAAAGCCGGAGTCTCTCGCGGCGCCATCGCATACGCCGGTCCAGGGAAGACGGACGCGGAGATAGAGCTTGCCGTAACTAGCCGGATAGGCGCTATCAATGTGGAGTCGGCCACAGAGTTTGAGCGAATCGTGGCGGCGGCGGAGAGGACTCGCGAAAAAGCTAATGTCGCTATTCGTCTGAATCTGGACTACTACCACGATGACGGAGCCGGGGGGCATGTGATGGCGGGGGGGGCGCGAAAGTTCGGCGTGGACCCGGATATGGCGGAAAAGCTGGCCATAAGAGCGGTGAAGGAAAAATGGGTCCGGTTGGTGGGGTTCCACCTCTTTCCCGGCACGGGGATCATGAACCCGCAAATATTGGCGGGGTCGTATAAGGCTCTGGCCGATTACGCGTTGCGGCTTGCGGAAAAACACCAGACCCGCATAAGTTATTTAAACTTCGGTGGGGGGCTTGGTATCCCATACAAAGACGGGGAGCCGGAGCTGGATATCCACGCCACAACCGCAGTGTTGAAAGATACGGCAAAAGAACTTCGCCGGTCGAAATGGTTTAAGGAGACAATGTTCGTGATGGAGCCTGGGCGATACCTGGTCGGGCCATCGGGAGTTTACATCTCCAGTGTGATTGATGTGAAGACCTCTCGTGGAAAGACTTACGTGATCACCGATGGAGGGATACATCACGCGCTCATCCCCATAGTTATGAACAAAAGTTTCCCTACGGCGCTGGTGAACAGGATGGGGGAGAAGGCTGATACTGTTGTTAGGGTGGGGGGGCCTCTTTGCGCCACGCCGGACCAGTTTTCCCGTGAGGTCATGCTTCCCGCGCCAAAGATAGGGGACCTTCTAGGTATATTCAATTCCGGCGCGTATGGATACAGCGCGTCGATGCTAGGGTTTTTATCCCACACCGCCCCAGCCGAAGCGCTGGTGGATGATGGCCGCGTGTATATCATCAGGGAGCGGCAGGCCCCGGTGATGGGCGCCAAGAAGAGACTGAAGATATAGCCGTCCTGCAATTCCGGCTTTCGTATTTCCCCTGTTCGAGCAATAATTGACCGATGAAGGATTATCTTCCGCTTTTATACCTTGTTCTCGCCATAACATTGGCGGCTATAGTCACCCGGTGGTTCAACTGGCTGGCATGGGGGGAGCGAAGGGAGAAAAAATATCATAGGATGAAAAAACACAGGGAAACCCTGGATGGAAAGGATAATGAGAACGAAAAAGGACCGGGATCTGACATCCCTGGGGCTTGATGAAATAACAGCGGCGTTGGTGAGCAGGGCTGCCACTCCTGGCGGCAAGGCGGCTTGCGCCTCCCTGGCTCCGGCCAGTGATCAGCAGCAGGCCCAGGCCAGGCTGGAGGAGACAGGCGCCGCCCTGATCCTGGTCACACAGCGACCGGAGTTCGTCATCGAGGAATGCGAGGATGTGGAGGCGCCGGTGGCCGCGGCGGAAAAGAAACGCACACTGCGAGGCGGACAGTTGCGTCTACTCTTGCCGGTGCTGCGCGCCGGGGAGGTGGTGAAGGACGTTTTCGACAGCATGGACGACGATAGAAACGAGCTGGCGCCGATCATGATGGAAGTCCCGGTGGTTATGGGGTTGGCGGAAATGATCGACGAATCTATCGATGAAGATGGGAGCGTGCGAAGCGACGCCACTCCGGCTATCGAGCGATTGTTTAACACCATCAACTCCCTGCGTCGCAGCATCCGGGAGCGGGCGGAAAAGTTTTTGACAGACCCTGCCGTGGCGCCTCTTCTGCAAGACAGCTTCGTGACCCTGCGTGATAACCGGTTCGTGCTGCCAGTGCGCGCGGAAGAGAAAAGCCGGTTGGATGGGATCATCCATGGCTCCTCAAATTCCGGGCAGACATATTTTATAGAACCGAAGGCGCTGGTGGATCTTAACAACCGCTTGCGAACAGCCCAGATAGAGCTGGAGGAGGAGATCAACCGTTTTCTGGCGGAGCTGACGGCGATGGTGGCGGACGAGGCGGAAGCCATCCGCGCCATTTACACAGCCATATGCAGGCTGGACGCTTTTGTGGCCAGGGCCAGGCTGGCGGCTGATCTTTCGCTGACCAAACCGCTGTTGGGCGGGGTGATTGACCTGAAGGACGCCTCTAATCCAGTGATGCTGCTGGAGGGAAAGCAGGTGGTTTCCAACTATGTCTTAATGCCGGAAGGGGCTCGGGCGCTGGTGATCTCCGGGCCGAACACCGGCGGCAAAACAGTATTGCTAAAGCTGATCGGATTATGCGCGGCCATGGCGGCCATGGGACTTTTCATCCCGGCGGGGGAGGGCTCCTCGATCCCCTTCTATCGCAGCATATTCGCAGATATCGGGGACAGCCAGTCGCTGGCGGATGATTTATCCTCCTTTTCCGGACACATTCTGGCCGTGCGCCGCGTTCTGGATCAGTCGGGGCCTGGCTGCTTGGCGCTGTTGGACGAACTGATGATAAACACAGACCCAAAAGAGGGGAGCGCCCTGGCCATGGCCACACTGGAGGCGCTGGTGGAAAAAGGAGCGAACGTGGTGGTGACCACTCATTATCACGACTTAAAGCTGCTAGCCCAGACCGATTCCATGTACGCCAACGTCTCCATGGATTTTGACTCCAGGACCGCCAGGCCCACCTACCGGTTGATCGCCGGGGCGGCGGGGGAGAGCTCGGCGATATCCGTGGCGGAAAACCTGTCGCTCGACGGGCGGATAATCGTTTCCGCCAAGGCGCATCTGCAAGGAAGCGATGAGCGAACCGAGCATCTGCTGGCTCAGCTTCGGGAAAAGAAAGACCAGATGGACCAGGCGGAGCTGGAGATGGCCAGGAGCCTGGAGAGCGTGCGAAAGATGAGAGAGGAGACTCAAGCCTTGCGAGACGAGGCTGCCGCCCTGAAGGAGGAGACCGCCAAGGGATCGAAAATGAAGATCGGCGCTGATGTCCGCGCCGCCAGGCGGGAGATCGCACAATTGGTGGAGGAGGCCAGGGCCGCTGCCGGTTCCAAGGAAAAGTTGTCGCTCGCCTCCAGAAAACTGGCCACAGTGGAGACGAATGTGGCAAAGGCTTCCATTCCGGAGGCCAGGATCCGACCGGAGAACCTGAAAGCGGGGGACACCGCATATGTGATACCCCTTCAGCAAAAGGGAGTGGTTGCCGTGGCCGCTTCAAACGGGAAAATCGAAGTGACAGTGGGAAGAATGAGTGTCACTGTGGGAGTGGACGAGGTGGTGGGGCTTGGCCACGAGAAACTGGCAAGGCCAGAACCTGTCCGGTGGGAGAAGGAAGGCGGGTCTGAAGCCGTGGAGGAGGGGGAGCCTCTGGAGGTACATCTGCGCGGGATGCGGGCGGAGGCTGCCCTGGAGGAGGTGGAGCGTACACTGGATACGGCCATGAGTAACAAGGCGCGGCTGGTGCGGATCATTCACGGCAAAGGGACAGGAGCGCTGCGTCAGGCGGTGCGCGAATACCTGGTGACATCCCCATATGTGAAGGATTTCCGGTTGGGTGAGCCGAAAGAAGGTGGCGAAGGGGCCACTGTGGTGACGTTGCGTTGAGCCGACAATATGGCGGAAGATGAAGGGAGTCGAACCCTCCTGGGACGTGTTGCGCCCCCGCCTGGATTTGAAGTCCAGCCGCGCCACCGGGCGCGCTCATCTTCCTATATGATATGGGATGATAGATGTCGTGAGCGGCTTCGTCAAGGGAGAGTGTTCTCGGCGAGAATTATAATGAGCAAGGCGATAGCGAAGAAATGAGCAAACCGAAGCTTCTGGTGGCTGACGACAGCTCCACTGTCCGAAAGGTTTTCGAGTTGGCCTTCGAGATGGAGGGGGTGGAGGTGTTGATCGCCAGCGACGGGAAGAAGGCCCATGAGATGGCGATGGAGACTCCGCCTTCCATGATCATCGCGGACACCGACATGCCTGTCATGGATGGGTTCGACCTGTGCCTGGCGCTGAAAAATGACGAGCGAACCCGGGATATCCCTGTATATCTGCTGGCCAGCGCGCTGGTGGGGTATGACCAGGAACGGGCGGACAAGGCTGGAGCTGACGGAAAACTGGAGAAGCCGTTTCGCTCCGAGGAGATGGTGCGTCGGGTTCTGTATGTATTGGGCCATGGGCCGACGGTCAGAGCGCCACTTGATGAGGCGAAAGAGAACGAGGAGGCGGACGAGGAATCATTCGAAGACTTCGGGGATCAGGTGGACTGGTTCCTGGAAAAAGCTGAAGAGGAATTGCTGGAGGAAGAGATGGAGAAGATCGGGCCAGCCGTGCAAAAGGCTGTGGAGGAGTTGGCGTCCAGCGGCGAACTGGCGCGGATAATGGAAGAGGTGGTGGAAACCACTGTTGGAAAAAAGCTGGCCGATGGAGCGCTGGAGGGAGCCGTGGCCCGGGGCGTGGAAGCCGCAGTGAACCGGATGAAACCGGAAATCATGGACAGGATCAACAAATCCGCCAAGGAGGCTACTCTGAAAGTGGCCGAAGACCTGGTGAAGAAGACAATCGATCAGATTCGAAAAAGCGGTCGGCCATAGCCCACTGAAAATTCATAGGCCAGGCTACCTGTAAGAAATGGCGGGGGCAATACCCACCACCACGTTTATTTCTTGGAAGGTGTCGCGGTATAAACAATACCGTTGGCGGACTTGGCCTTTTTCACGGTTCCTTTTTTAGACATCTGGCTGAGCATGGCGTACACAGTGGTGGAGCCTTTTTCCACCACACCCTTATCGACTAAAATGGTGCGTATGTCGCCCGCGGCCATCGGCTTGGAAGCTGCGCCCAGTGTATCCAGGATGGAGTTGGTGACGGAACCGCGCTTGGCCCTTTTGGTTTTTTTACCCTTTTTGGCCCGCACTGGCTTGGCCGTGGTCGCAGAGCGTTTTCGGTTAGATCCGTCAAAGCTTGACGATAACGAAAGAAGTTGCTCAAGTTTGCTGATTTCATTTTTGTGTTTTTCAATCAGGCGTTCTATCTCTTTTGTGTTAATTAAATCCATTTATGGCTCCTGCGAATAATATAGTAATCCATCATAATACATTATGACTGACCTTCTCCCTGTTTTTCGTCTTCCATGGGCGTGTTTCACGCCACCAGTTTTCCCTCATGCTTACCAAGAATCCAGTCCCCCAAGAACTGAGCCGGAGCCTTGTAGCCCAGGGTGGAATGGCGGCGGATCCGGCTATAGAACGGCTCGATGTAATCGAACAGATCCGCCATGGCTTCTACCCGCGTCTCGTAGCGGGCGCCATGCACGCGCTCACTCGATTTACCGTCGACTCTTTGCACTCGGCGGTGTACCGCTGTCTTGGAATTTTCAGAGTCTCCCTCTCCAATGTAACGTTTACTGTACGTCACCCTTGGAAGACTATTTTCAGGGGGAAGCTCAGCCTTGCCCAACCTCCAGGCGATCGAATATATCAGTTGAGACAAGCGAGCATTTTCCGCATAGCGGCGGTGTGGCGCCTTTAAGGGCCACCTTGCGGGCTTTTATGAAGGTGGAACTGTTTACGCACTTCATTAAACCGGATTTAAACACATTTCCAGATTCAAAAACCCATGGATATGGTTTGGCGCAACAATAAGCCAATGATCCGTCCCAGTTTATTTGAAACGCATCCCAAAGAAAAACGCAATCCGAAGCGATGCGCGGTTTGAGCGGGTCAGGAAAATAATCCGCGCTCAGGGTAATTCCATTTTCCGCTGCCTCAAGCCGGGCATCTTTCAAATGCTCGGCGAACTCTGCGGTGAGGTATATGTTATAGGACTCGTAATTCTCTTCCCTGCAAACGAGGTTCATCGGGTTCACTCCGACATATTTTATCCCTAGCCGGGCCGCAAGTAGGACAACATCTTTCATTTGTGACTGGTTTTCAGCGCTAACCACCATGTTAAAAGAAGTGGATTGCATCTCGCTTGCTCGCTTGGCAATTAGCCACTCTACGTTTTCAATGAAACGTTCATATTTTGAATTGAGCCGTACAGATTCGAAAACGTCACCCACTCCATCGATAGAGATCATAATGGAGTCTATTTTGTCAATCACAGGCTCAAGTATCTGCCGGAATTTTGGCAAGTCAGCATTAGTCGCCAGAAATATAGTCAGATTATTGTTCCTCGCCTTGATATATGTGACCATCTTCTGGAAATCCGGATGCAGAAGGCTTTCGCCCAAGCCGGAGAGGCCGAGGGAAGTTAGCGTTCCGGCGAATTGGTTCACCACCACCTTGAATTCTTCAAATGCCATGAATCCTTTGATCATTCTGGCGCCCGCCGGAGTGTGCAATGGGCATGTAACGCATTTAAGTTGGCAGTGATTGGTTAGCTCCATGCTCAGGACGGTGGGGATCGGAACTTTCAGTTTTTTTCTATTTGTTTCACTAATAGATTCCCCATTGTCATGACGGAAAATATACTTGAAGCATAGGTTGAGGAATGATTTTACACTCATTCCCTCACGTCCTTTATCAGGCGATCATAAAGATCCAGGTGCCGTTGGATATAGTCGTTCGCGTTGTGCTCCTCGCGAGCCAATTCGATACCGTATTCGCCCATTTTTCTCCTTAGGGCGTTATCCTCCAGCAAAGTCTTGATCGCCTCGGCCAGCGCCTCGTGGTTTTGTGGGACGGCCAATCCTCCCTTGGGCGCCCTAATGGTCTGGGGCAAAGCAGTTCCCTCAAACACGATCACCGGAGTTCCGCAGGCTAATGATTCGATAGCCATCAATCCGAAACCCTCTGCAGTGGAGGGCATTAGGAACAGATCCGCGGCATTGAGGCCCTCTGCGACCATCTCTTCGCAGGTGGTCCAACCAATATCGACAATCTTGTATTTGTCTTTCAATACCTCAAGTCCTCCCAGCCATTCAAAGGTCAGCAGGTATGTCTCCTTTTTAGGTTTATATTTCAATAGTGCGTCCACTATATGATCATGCCCCTTGAAATTTCTTCGGTGAGGAACGGAACGGAACGAGATAACATCCGCTTCCTTGGGTATGCCGAATCGCAACCGACAAAGCTCTTTGTCCATGGGGCGGAAGATAGAGGTTTCTGTGGCGTAGGGGATCATTTCATACTGGAAACGGGAGAGGATAGGACTTTTTTTAAGGATTTCTAGTTGCCATTCGCTTCCCACTATGATGGTCATGTTGGAATGATTCATGGCGCGCATCTTGGCTCTCCACATGAAAGCTGCTCTGTCCTTGGATAATGGGAAGGTTCGCGAAGGATCCGGGCATGTTTCGCATCCTGTTTTCCATTTGTCGCAATCTAGTGAGTAGTGGCAAGCCCCCGTGATCCAGAACATGTCATGAAAGGAGAGGACAACGGGCCTCTTGCGGTTCAGGCTCAACAGTGGAAAGTTATATACGCTGAAAAATTGTCGAACATGTGGCAAATGGATATGCACGATATCCGCCTTTCGGTAAATCGATCTGAAATACAGTGGCAGGAGAGCGGGAGTTAGGACGGAATAAATGGAGAAAAATTTT
>JAOUNV010000216.1 GCA_029880775.1 Nitrospinota bacterium
TCTATAACGACTTTGTGAGGATCCTCGCTGGGTAAGCATACCAAGGGGGCCCCCAATGGTGGGCCCCAGGCTGCTAAGGCTCCGTGCCCCAGATTTTTGGCGGTTTGATTCCGTTGATCCGCGAGTAGACCCACGCCTGCCCCCGGTGATGCGTCCCCTCCTCGTATAGCCACCAGAGGATATCCATCACCCGCATTTTCTCCCCCCACGGGGCGGTCACATTTTCCTGAAGCCAGCCCTCCGGCTTGCTCTTTATGTAGGTTTGGAAATCCTCCCATCCTTTCCGAATCCGCTGGGCGGCTTCCTTCCCGTCTTTCACTCGATTCTCCGGCGCCCGAAACGCTGCGGGGAAGCCATGGTCGGGGTTTCCCTCCAGCGCCTTTTGCAGGATGATCCAGTGAACGGAGGGGTGGAAGATCAGATAAATCCATGGAAGTGAATCGGTCGACGGCTTAAAGAGAATCTTGTTGTCCGGAACCATCTCCGCGGCTTGGGCCAGGCCCTCCACCACCGCGCCGTATTTATGGAAGAAAGTGTCTATCTCGTTCATCATCGCCTCCATTTATGTCAAAATATATCGTCCGCCATGATGATTCTACCACTTCGGGGCTATTTCCGGCAGGGGCGTTATTTTGCCTGTATGAAATCGGCGATCATATCTCCCACTATCTGGGCGCCGTATGGAGAGAGGTGCCCATCGTCGATAAAATGGGTGTCGTTCCACCTTGCCCGTCGCGCCAGTTCATCGCTCGGGTCCAGGCAATCGATCCCATTATCAGCGCACAGCTTCATAAACATGTTTTTGAAATTGGCCCGCTCCGGCTTACTCTGCTCATATATCTGTTTGATATCGGGGATATACACCGCCAGGAACTTGCGCTTGCGCTTCTGGCTCTCATCGCGGATGCGGTCCAGAAACTGGAAGGTGATGTGAAACTGACGACCGTATTTCTCCGGATATTCCTGCATCTCAGCGGTCACGTCCATATGCCTAGGGCCCGGCTGGGCCTTGGTCTTGCTGATATCGGCGATGATATAGGAGAGGAGCATTCCCGGGTCGTGGATGTGGCCGAGATATTGAAGCGCCCTGCGGGATATTCGCCCCGTGATGGAGACCTCTTTTTTGCTGAAGCAGCAGAATGTCTTCTCCATCTCTATTTTCAGGTAGACGAAGTCGTTCTCCTTCTTCACGTAACCCGGGTCCACCGGGATCAGCGTGGAAAAGTCCACCTGGCCAGCGCTGTCTATCGCGTATCGGGGTTTTTTGAAGGTATGCCCCAGGTCAGAGTCGTTGAACAAGATATCGTTGGCGAAGAAGAGCAGGACCACCCATTCGGACTGCGCCCGGCCCACCCACTTCATGAAGGTGGTGTATTCCTGGTCGGTGGAATACCCTCCCACTCCGAAATTGAAAACGTATCCACCCAGCCTGCGGCTGAGCGCCGCCGGGATCGTTTCCTCCTGCGCCAGAAACGCCCCCTGGGCGAACGAGTCTCCCAGTATCATCACCTTGCCGGAAGGTGGAAAGTCATCTTCATATTCCAGCGAGCGGTATCCGCGCTTGTTGACTTTATAGAAAGTCACCGGATCCGCCACACCGGAGGAGACAGTCTTCCCCACGAACCCAGGCAGCATGGTCCACCCCTGGTCTGTGTTGTGAATAAACTTGGAGCCATAGAACATCTGGGGGGAGCGAAAGTTAGTCTCGTCGGTGACCATCCACCGATTGCGGGTCTCCACATACACCGCCATGGACACAAGGGCGGCGGCTATGGCGCCCAGGATCAGCATCATCATCATGCCATACATGGCCAGCTGCCTTTTTGGCCTGGGCGAGCCTGTGGCGCCCCGAGCCGCGATCACACCCAGCGAGAGCCAGAACAATATCCAGCTCCATGGCCGGGGCACTTGTCGCCATGGCTCCCATGGGTATGGCAGATCTATCACCTTCACATTGTTGATCACTATCCATGATCCGGTGATGGGGGTAAACACCACCTCGTTTTTATCCGGGGTCAAACACTCGCGGGGGACACGGGCCTCATAGCTGGAGGCCCGCCCCTTATGTTTCCAGTGGGGGAACTGGGCGCCATTGCCCGGAACCACTTTAAACTCGGCCACCTCGCATTCCCCCGCTGTCACCAGCATCAAAGGGGGCGCCGTGTCGTGGCTTTCGTGCAGGGACAGAATCACCAGCGCGCCACGAGTCCCTGAAGTGGGAACGGTGATTTGCCTGGCCATCCCCTCGCTCCACTTATCCTCCGGGCCGGGCAGCTGAAATGGGACACGGTAGTCGGAGCCGGCATGGATCACCTTTTGCCGGGTAAGCGAGAAAGAGGAAAGCAGCAGAAAAGCGCACATGGCGTACAAGGCCCAGGTCCAGGCGGGGCTCTTCATGTTCTGGGGAAGGTGCGGGTGGAAATGGCTTAAGAACAGATGACGGGTAATCAGTAGCAAAAATCCCCCGGCCAGCGCCGCGCCTTGCTTCGCCTCACTCCACAATTCACTCTGGACCAGGGTCAGGAGCCAGATGGCGATGGCCGCCACGATAAACGGAATATCCAGAGGCGTTCTGGGCGTTTGGGATTTCCCCCAAGAGCTATCTGGCCGTGATGGCATCGGATATCATCTCCCCCAATACCTCGGCGCCGAAAGGGGACAAGTGCCCATCGTCGATAAAGTAGGTGTCGTTAACTTTCGTCATTTCAGTCAGCCGGGCGCTCGTGTCCAGGCATGGGATTTCATTCTGGGAGCATAGGCCCATGAACATATCCCGGAAATTCCCCAGGGAGCGGTCCTCCGGCTTGTATATCTGTATTATATCCGGCACAAACACCGCCAGAAACTTCTTTCCCCTTTTGGCGCTCTCCTCCTTGATCCTGCCAATGAAGCTGAACGCCGCCTGGAACTGGGGTCGGTAAGTCTCCGGCTTTCCCAGCACATCGGCGGTCACGTCGCTGTGAGTGGACGCCATTTTAACTTTTGTCATTTTGACATCCCGAATGATCTGATCTAGCAACTTACCCGGATGATGCAGGTCCGTGATGTACCTGGCGGCCTTCAAGGCTGCTCTCCTGGCCACAGAAGTGTCTCTGGGTGTGTGGCAGCAGTATACCCTACGGTCCTCCCGCGTGGCCATGATCAGCTTGTTTTCCCCCTCCACATAGTCGCGGTCCAGAGGAGTAAATCGCATAAAATCGACCCGGCCATTTTCTATCTGGTACCACGGTTTGTCAAACCCATGTCCCGTATTCTGGTCTATAAACATCACATCGTTTGGGAAAAAAAGCACCGCCACCCATTGCGCGTCCACCTTGTCCACCCATTCCATGAACGTGGTGTACTCCTGGTCGGTGGAATATCCCAGAACGCCGAAGTTATACACATACCCACCCAGCCTGCGGCTCATCACCGCGGCGATGGTCTGATGCTGGGCCAGAAACTCCCCTTGGGTAAATGAGTCCCCCAGCAACATGGCCCGCCCCTGGGGGGGGAACTCCATCTCTTCACCCAGCGCCCGGAAACCTTCCTTGTTGTTCACGTAGAAAACTTCCGGCTCATGATCCAGCGATCTTTGAGTCAGGACTGTATAGCTCGGCATCAGCCTCCATCCCAAGGTGGCGTCGTGGATGAACTTGCCATTTCCATACATGTCCCTCGGCAGTTGGCTATCCTTGGTGGAGGTCATCCACGGCGCCCGCGCCTCCACATACACCGCCAGCCCCACCAGCGCCACCACAGGCCCCATGGCCGCCACGACCCACATCACCGTGTGCATGGCCAGCTTCCTCCCGCTCCACCCGGCTTTATGCCGACGCCACGCCGCGCCAGCGATTATGGTGGTTGCGCATATCCAGAACAAAAGCCAGCTCCATGGCCAGATGATATACCGCCACGGCTCCCACACATGCGGAAGCCTGACTATCTCCACGCTCCTTATCGCGATCCAGGAGCCCTCCACCGGACGAAAGGACAACTTGTTCTCCGCCCCGGCCAGGCATCCGCCGGGGATCATCGCGGTATAGGCTGACCTTTTCCCGCCGCTCCGCCACTTAGGCCTGGCTAATCCGTTCCCCGGCTGGATATGGATCAGCCCCAGGTCGCAATCCCCCACCGTAAGCCTCAGCGCCGGTGGCAAGGAGTCGTGGCTTTCCATCAGGCGCAGCCGAGCCAACGCTGATGCGCCACCTGCCAGGGGGACCGATATCTCTTTTGCCATCCCCTCCTCCGCCCATGTGTCCGCCGGGCCGGGTAGCTGGTAGGGGACGGAGTCTATGGAGCCGGCGTGGATCACCTCCAGCCTGGGCAGCGCCAGGGCGGAGGCAAAGGTGAACGCAAGAATGAAGTAGAGCGCCATTGCCCATCCGCCCCCAGTCGCGAAAGCTTTCCGAGCTGTCAGCGCCAACAACCCGCCCACCACCGCCGTCGCAAAGGCCCCTTCGTGCCAGCGGCCTTTTTGAAGATACACCACCAGCCAG
>JAOUNV010000217.1 GCA_029880775.1 Nitrospinota bacterium
CCGGAGCGAGCCATGGAGACTATCCCACGCTTATGGCTGCGGGCGTTGAACTCGGCTTTAATAGTAAAGCCAGGTCCGCCGGTGCCATGCATGGAGCGGTTCTCCGCGTCCTTGGAGTTTGGGTCGCCCCCCTGGATCATGAATCCTGGGATAACCCTGTGGAACGTGGTCCCGTCATAGAACTTGTCCTTAATCAGTTTTTTCATGCTCTCCACATGCTTGGGCGCCACTTCCGGCAAAAACTTGATCTTTATCTTCCCATGCCTGGTCGATAAAACGGCCATCTCTCCATTCTCGCTCACTTTCTTAGTCTCCTTCTTTCCTGTTTTTGCGGCCTTATCGGCTTTGGCCGGTGATTTCTTATGGTCGGCTGAGTGGCCGGAGCCGGCAAACCAAAGGCCGCCAGCCATAACAACAGCCAGGAACAGCGCAACCTGAAACCCTGTTTTCATCAACAATCCTCCTATGGATATATTACTTGTCAGCGGTTTACGATATCATTCCGGGGAGGGCATGTCCATCTTGCGGTTGTGTCTGGCGGCGGCGGCGCATTAGAATTAGACGATGAGACAATCGAAGCGTATTCATATAGGCCCCGTGGCTGTGGGGGGTGGGGCGGATATATCCGTCCAGTCGATGACTAACACCGATACACGAGACGCCCCCGCCACCATCGCCCAGATCAAAAGGCTGGAGGAGGCCGGATGCGAGATCGTCCGGGTGGCCGCGCCGGACCAGGAGGCGGCCATCGCCATCGCCCAAATCAAAGCTGGCATATCGATCCCCCTGGTGGCGGATATACATTTCGATCACCGCCTGGCGCTAACCGCTCTGGAAAACGGGGCCGACGCATTGCGTCTCAATCCCGGCAATATCGGCGCCCGCAACAGAGTGGAGGAGGTGGTTCGCGCAGCCCAGGATAAGGGAGCTCCCATCAGGATCGGCGTGAACGCGGGATCGCTGGATAAAAAGCTGCTGGCCAAACATGGGGGGCCCACCGAAGACGCCATGGTGGAGTCCGCCATGGAGCATATCCACATCTTGGAGGAGATGAACTTCGACACCATCAAGGTGTCTATGAAGGCTTCCTCCGTGGGGCTGACTGTGGCGGCGTATCGGGCCTTGGCGCAAAAGGTTGACTACCCGCTCCATGTGGGGGTATCCGAGGCTGGGACCAGGTTCGGCGGGACTATCAAATCCGCTATTGGCATCGGCATCCTGCTGGCGGATGGAATCGGCGACACTATCCGTGTGTCGCTCACCGATGACCCGGTGGAGGAGGTGATGGTGGGGTATGAGATATTGCGCTCGTTGCGCCTGCGCAACGCGGGGCCGGAAATGATATCGTGCCCCACATGCGGCAGGACGGAGATAGACCTGATCCGCCTGGCCACCGAAGTGGAGGAGGAGATACGCAAAATGGACAAACCGATCACCGTGGCGGTGATGGGGTGCGTGGTGAATGGACCCGGTGAGGCGAGGGAAGCTGATATCGGAATCGCAGGCGGCAAGGGATGCGGGCTGATCTTCCGCAAGGGAGTGGTGGTGCGCAAAGTCCCGGAGGATAAAATGCGAGAAGCGTTATTCGAAGAACTAAGAAAACTATAAGGTGGAGGGGCTTTGCCATCCCTCGCCAATCTCATTTTGAAGTGGAGTATATAGAACGATGAATATCCTGGTGATAGGCTCCGGGGGGAGAGAACACGCCCTGGTGTGGAAGATAAAGCAGAGCCGGAAAGCTGGGAAGGTTTTCTGCGCTCCGGGGAACGCGGGCACAGCACAACTGGCGCAGAACGTCCCCATCCCTGTCGACGATATGGAGGGGCTGGCCAGATTCGCCAAAGAGAACCTGGTGGCCCTCACCGTGGTAGGGCCGGAGGTACCCCTTTGCGAAGGAATCGTGGACCTGTTCCACGAAATGGGGTTGACTGTCTTCGGCCCATCCAAAGCGGCAGCCCAGCTGGAAGGGAGCAAGGACTTCATGAAAAACGTGGTCAACAGCGCCGGGGCGCCCACTGCGGCATATGAAACTCATACCGTCCGCGATGAAGCGATAGACGCGCTGGGCCATTTCCCCAATGGTGTGGTGGTGAAGGCGGATGGACTGGCCGCAGGCAAGGGCGTGGTGGTGTGCGACACAAAAGAGGAGGCTGTGGCCGCCATAGACCGGATGATGGGGCAGATGGAGTTCGGCGCCGCCGGGGCCACTGTGGTGCTGGAGGAGAAGCTGGTGGGGGAGGAGGCTTCCGTGCTGGTGTTCTGTGATGGGGAGCGCTACCACATGATGCCTGCGGCTCAGGACCATAAACGAATCGGCGATGGAGATGCCGGCCCCAACACAGGCGGCATGGGCGCGTATTCCCCCGCCCCGGTGGTGACGCCGGGAATCCTGGCCAACATCGAAAGCCACATCATTAAACCTGTGATAAAGACCATGCATGACATGGGAGCGCCATACCGAGGCGTGCTATACGCCGGGATCATGATCACCGCCGAGGGGCCTAAGGTGCTGGAGTTCAACTGCCGGTTTGGTGACCCGGAGTGCCAACCGGTGATGATGCGGCTGAAAAGCGACATCGTGCCGTTGCTGACCGGCTGCGCGAAAGGCGCTTTGCCGGTGGAGCCGCCGGAATGGGATCCACGGGCTTCTGTGTGTGTGGTGATGGCGGCGGGCGGATATCCCGGCTCCTACCAAAAGGGGGAAACGATCTCCGGCCTGGATCAGGCGGCGGCCATGAAGGATGTTGTGGTTTTCCATGCTGGGACTAAGCTGGATGGACAAAACGTGGTCACTTCCGGCGGCAGGGTGCTGGGTGTCACTTCCCTGGGCGATTCTGTGGCCTCGGCTGTGAAGCTGGCATATCGAGCCGTGAGCGAGATAACCTGGGATGGCGCGGTGTATCGCACGGACATCGCCAAAAGGGCGCTTTCGCGTTGACCAGCCCCGCCCCGACAGCCATTATAGCCACGCTACTGATCCTGCCTTTGCTGGTGGGCCCGGTTGGCTGTATGAAAAAAACAAGCCGCGCTCCCGGCCAGCTGGCAGTGGCGCTGGATGTGGAGCCGAGAACCCTCGACCCGCGCAACTACACAGACGCAGCAGCCACCAAAGTGGGCGGGTTGATATTCGAAGGACTGGTGAGAAACCAGGGACAGGAGATCGTCCCTGCGCTGGCAGAGCGGTGGGAGACCCCCTCTCCCACCCGATACATCTTCCACTTGCGCCGGGGGCTTTATTTCCACAATGGGCGGCCACTTACATCCAAGGACGTGAAGGCCACCTTCGATTACGTCATGAATCCGGCCAGCAAGTCACCGAAGATGAGCGCCTTCGCCGATGTGAAATCGATAAGCGCCCCGGATGACCTCACCATAATCTTCGATCTCAAATCCCCCTCGGCGCCGTTTCTGTCCGAGCTGGTCCTGGGGATCGTCCCTGCCGGAGCGGGGAGCGAACTGACGGAAACGCCGGTGGGCTCCGGGCCTTTTATGTTCGTATCAAAGTCTACAGGTCAGATACAGCTGGCCGCCAATGAGCGATACCACGAAGGGGCGCCGAATATAAAGAGCCTCCTATTCCGCGTGATCCCGGATGAAACTGTGCGGGTGCTGGAGTTGGAGCAAGGTGGTGTGGACCTGATCATGAACCCTATCACGCCGGACCTGCTGCCCCGCTTTGAGAAAAACAAAAAGCTGCGGGTCATAAAAAGCCAGGGGACCAACTACTCATATTTAGGATTCAACATGGCGGACCCGTTGACCGGGGACTTGAATGTGCGCCGCGCCATCGCCCATGCCATAGACCGGGGCTCCGTCATCCGCCATATCATGAAGGGGCTGGCAACCCCGGCGGACTCCATGTTCACCACCCCTAGCCCATTCCATGCGCCTGGGTTGCCGTCATATGAACACGACCCGGCCAAAGCCATGGCCATGCTGGACAAAGCCGGATATAAGGATCCGGACGGTGATGGACCGCAGCTTCGGTTCACGCTACACTTCTCCACATCACAAAACGAAACGCGCAAAAGACTGGCGGAGGTGTATCAATGGCAGCTGGCGCAAGTGGGCGTGGGAATGGACATCCGCTCCTACGAGTGGGGGACATTCTATGGGCACATTCTCAAAGGTAACTTTCAGGTCTATTCGTTAACCTGGGTGGGGATATCGGACCCAGACATCATGCACTACGTTTTTCACTCCTCCATGGCGCCCCCTGGCGGAGCCAACCGAGGGCGGTATGAAAACCACGAAGTGGACAAGCTCACCGAGCAGGGAAAAGCCACTTTCGGCCAGGAACGGGTGGAGATATACCGAAGAGTCCAGCGTATACTGGCGGAGGAGGTTCCATATATTTCTTTGTGGCATTCGGTGAACGTGGCGGTGACACTGACACGGCTGAAAGGTTTTGCGCTGGAGCCGGACGAGTCGCTCGATTCGCTAAAGACAGCCAGGGCGGAGTG
>JAOUNV010000219.1 GCA_029880775.1 Nitrospinota bacterium
GAATCATCTCCCAAGCCGGTATCTTCCCCTTGTACGATGAATGGGGCGCCCTGGTGAAGGGAAGCGCGTATATGGCGTCCAGCTCCCCTGTGGTTAAGGCCTCCGCAGGAGGATTAACCCTGATATATCTCCCACCATGCTTTTGGACCAAAGTCTTGGCGCAGCCTGGATTCTGGTTCATGTGGATCATCCTGGAGGCTCTGGCGTATTTCGCTTTGTCGGTAGACACTTCTTCGAAAGAGGGAATTGTCTGGGCAATGGCGCCCAGTTCCTTGCGCTCATCCATATTGATCATCACCGCCGTGCCGCGGATATCCCTTATCTGCTTTACACTCTTCCCTGCTCGCATTTCCGCCACTATGCCCGCCAGTGGCCGCTCTCCCATGCCGTACACCAGCATGTCCGCCTTGCTGTCTTGCAATATAGAGCGGCGAACCTTGTCGTCCCAGAAATCGTAATGGGAAAAGCGCCGCAGAGAGGCTTCCATACCGCCGATGACTATGCTGGCGCCTTTGAAGGCCGCCCGGATGCGGTTGCAATACACCATCACCGCCCTGGCCGGTCGCCGCCCAGCCATCCCCCCCTCGGCGTAAGCGTCATCGGAGCGGTGCTTTTTCTGGGCGGTGCGTAGCATCACCATGGAGTCCATAGCCCCTGCCGTCACACCGAAAAACATGGTCGGGGCGCCAAGCCTGGTGAAATCCTCCATATTGTCCGGATCGGGGGCCGCGATAACTCCTACCCTCAGCCCCAGCGACTGTAAATATCTTCCCACAATGGCCGCGCCAAAAGAGGGATGATCCACGTAACTGTCGCCTGTTACCAGTATCACGTCCAGTTGATCCCATCCCATGGCATTCATTTCCGCCATGGTCATGGGTAACGTTTTACTTTTCATTGCTTTACGCCTATTTAACTTTAAATCTTACCGTTACACATATAAATAGCTGACGACTTGAATTAATGTGCATATCGTGAATGCGCGTAATGGTTGCGCTGTCGTTATTCACATGCTAGAATCTGATGGTGTGAAATACTTAACATACTATCTATTTTAACTGCGTAATTATGTCTCATCAGCGTCCAGAGAGCTTACGCCACATACATCCATTCCAAATCATGCCCAGGCTTCCGTCTGCCGAACACACTACATCTTAACCGGATTTTTTCAATTTATGGTTGAATACTCGTGAAGAAACATATACCTTCTAGGAATTGGGAATGATGACTACACACACTGTATTATACGTTGAAGACGATCCGGACAGCATCGTGCTGGTGGAAAACGCCTTCGAGAGCTTGCCTCAGGTCAACCTGGTCACGGCCACCACTGGCGCCGAGGGTATAAAGCTTGCCCAGGATACAGTGTTGCATCTTATCATCCTGGATATCAACCTGCCGGATATCAATGGATATGAAATCCTGAAACAATTGCAAAAACTATCGGTGGCGGAAAAGGTTCCCGTTATCGCTTATACTTCCCTGCCCCTTTTACAAGAAAAACAGAGGGGAATGGAAGCCGGGTTCACCGATTACCTTTTAAAGCCGATGAACCTGAAGGATTTTGTCTCCACCATCAAGGGCCACCTCTCTATCCAATAGCCAGGGCCGCCGCCGATCAGGCGGGAAACCCGACGAATATTTCCTTTGGTAACACCTCCACCACAAGATCAGTGGTTCCGTATAGCTCGCCGTCGAATTCGCAAGGAATAGGCTTTTCCGCTGATATCTCCAGCCGTCTGGTCCACAGCTTCCTGATCCCTTCCACACCTGTGTAGCTGTCGGAATACATTCTCCACAGCTTCATGGCCATCCGGACGGGTCCGCTGTTTTCGAATATGGTCACCTCGAACATGCCATCGTCCAGCTCCACATCGAGGCCGAACCACATCCCCCGGCCGGCGTACCGACCCTTGGAGATGGAGACAGTAAGGGCGTCCACCTCGATCGTTCCCGTGTCGGTCTTTAGCAAAAGCCTGGTGGAGGGCCAGGTGAAAAGGCTTTTTACCGTGGGGGCCGTATACCTCAACGAAGAAGGTATCCACCCCCCCAAATACTCTTTTGTCTTCACAATGTCAGCGATCATCCCCACCGAGGCCATGTTTAGAAAATGCCTGGTCTTGTGCCCGTTGGGCGAAAGGAAAGTGATACGCCCCACATCCACCCTCCGTTTTTCGTGCGCGCCCACCACCTCCATCCAGTTGGCCACCTTCTTTCCTTTGGTCACGGAGGCGTAATAGTCGCTACCTGCGCCGGTGTTTGACACCAACAACGCGGTTCCGTTATGCGCCGGGATGCCATCCCTGAAAAACCCATTGGCCACAAAGTTTGCGGTGCCATCACCACCTACGGCCACGATCTTATCAACACCATTGGATAATGACTCCCTGGTCACAGCTTCCGCTTCGGCGCCACTGGTGGGCAGAATGTGCTCAAACTGGCCTAGTTCCTGACTGAACCTGTGGCTCATGGAATCAAGCTGCTTCTCGCTCATTCCCTTGCCGGAGTTTCTGTTGATAATGAACTTGTATTTCATAGGGTTAGCCTTTCACAAGTATTTTACTCCATGGCGCGCCTGATTTGTGTGCTTGATAATTCTTTTTTCCGTGAAGACAGTGAATCCACGGAAACCATTATTGTATATACAGAGCTTGCGGATGTTTCTGTTTAGGCTGTGTCATTGGCCTGACCACCTTCACCTTGTATACATGGCGCTTACAGCAAATCGCAGTTGCAAGCCCATTATAACCTCAGTCAACACTTCCCTGCATATACACGCTTGTTGGGTTTATCCTTTTTCCCAGGTTTAATTTGCTATTTGCGGCGCTAGATACAATTGTTACTTGTAGGAGAAACACTTTAAGCTCGATTGGGTTATGAGCAAGTATTCGCATGTCGTGAATGTGGCCGTCCTGGTCGGGCTAGCCTTTCTGGGCTTCCAGGTATTTCAGGCTATCTTTCAGCCTGATTCATTCGGCCAATACGGCAGATACAGGGGCGATCATCTGGTTGAGGCCTCTTCCTTGAGCGTTCTTCATCGCGGAGACGATTATTGCCTCGACTGCCACGACGCCGAATGGGACATGGCCGACGCCAAGCACGCCACTGTCCCATGCGAAAACTGCCATTTCCTGCCGGGACCTCATGCCATCCCGGTCGACAAGGCGAACTCTGTAGACAAGGCAAAAGCCGCCGGGGGCAAATATGTGAAGATAGAAATCATGCCTATCGACCGGACAGCGCAGCCATGCCTTAACTGTCACACCTTCCTTCCATCCCGCCCGGTCAAGTTCCCCCAGGTCAAGGACGGGGCCAAGCATATAAAAGATGGCTGGAAGAAAGCCATGGGCGAAGTGAAGATCAACTCCCCCTGCAGTCGGTGCCACAACTCCCATTTCCCAAAAGCTTATGCCAAGGGTGTCGTATGAAAAGAAGGAAAGCGGCAAAACGCCTGGAGAGCCGAAGGGAGTTCATAAAAATAGCCGCAAATGGCATGGCTGGTATGTTGATCGTTACCCTCATGCCCAAATCATCCTGGGCCCAGCGCATTCACCAGATCGAAGAGATGAAGCATGTGCCCGACTGGATGGATCACTACTACGCATATGTGGTGGACACCACAAAATGCATCGGATGCGGAGCGTGCGTGCGCGCCTGCAAAAGGGAAAACAACACACCGGATGGATATTTCCGTACCTGGGTGGAGCGATACCAGATCACCGATACCGGACACGTGTATATAGACTCTCCCAATGGCGGCCATGAGAGCTTTCCCCCCAAGGATGTGGAAGGCAAAGCGCTAAAGGGATTCTTCGTCCCAAAGCTTTGTAACCATTGCCGCAATACCCCATGCACCCAGGTGTGCCCGGTCAACGCGTCATATGAAACCCCCCAGGGGGTGGTGCTGGTGGATAAGCAGACATGCATAGGGTGCGGCTATTGCGTACAAGCCTGCCCATACGACACCAGGTACATCGATCCGAGAACCCATACTGCGGATAAATGCACCTGGTGCTACCACAGGGTCACCAAGGGTCTGGCGCCAGCTTGCGTCACAGTGTGCCCCACAAAGGCCAGGATATTTGGTGACCTGAAGGTAAAAAACTCGCAGGTCAGGGAGATCCTCGACTCCCAGCGGGTGATGGTGTTAAAACCGGAATTGAACACAGAGCCATACTGCTTTTACATAGGGTTGGACAGGGCTGTGAGGTAGGAAACGATGATATATACGGAGTTCTCATTCCCCAACGACTCGCACATCATATGGTCGTTAATGATCGTCACCTACCCCTTCATCAGTGGTGTCATGGCAGGCGCATTTTCCATCGCGGCGTTATATTTCGTCTTCGGGATGGAGAGCCTAAAGCCGGTGAGCAGGTTTTCGTTGCTGGTCTCCTTCTCTTTTCTGGTGTGCGCCACCCTGCCGCTTCTCAATCATCTGGGCCATCCGGAGA
>JAOUNV010000220.1 GCA_029880775.1 Nitrospinota bacterium
AGTTGGCGATCAACCCTGCGATGAAAGCGGAAACCCATGTCCCCGCGCCAAGACGCATACCCAGGCGAAAAACGGCGTATCCAGTGAACCCGCCAATCACTCCCATGGACATGGTGTTGGCGCCCAGGGTGGAGAGCCCGCCATGCGCCAGGAAGAGCGCTTGCAACGTCAGCGCCACACTGGTGATGAGCGCGGTGATGGTGGGGCCTACCAATATCGCCGCCAGCCCCACACCACAGGGGTGGGCTGTTGCGCCCACCACCGGGACTGGGATTGGCATACAGGATATGACGAACACCGCGGCGCCTGTCAGCCCTATGAGTGGCTTCACATGGATCGATTTAGCGCTGCGAATCCGAAGGTTTCGCAATCCCATAAACACGAAGGGAGCCGCCGTAATAAACCATATCCCCGCCCACGAAGCGGGGAGTATCCCCTCGGTAATATGCATGGCCGCCGCGTCTGTTGGCCATGCGGCCATGACAGCGATGAATAACGCCGCCATCATCGGGACCCTCTTCTTTTTCATATCAGTCATGGTGGTGGCAATGTCCATGCCCGTGATCCTTGTTGTATTTTTCCGCTTCATCCGGGTCCATCGCCACAAACTCCTTCTCCCCCTCAGGCAAAGGGAATTTTTCACGCGGGTCCAGCTTCATGTCACGCACGTCTTCCAGGCCTCCGCTCTCCGCAATCCTCTTTTTCACCAGCGCGGCCAGGCTCTCGTCATAGCCCAGATGTTTGCCCAGCACCAGCTTCACGCCGGGGTAGGTCGCCGCTTCCGCCTGCATCATCTCTGGGATGTCCAGCCGCATGTGCAGCCCCATGTGCAGAAAGTATGGGATCAGGATGACCTCCCTGGCGCCCAGCTCCACCAGCTTCTTCAGGGCCCCCGGAAAAAAAGGCCCCCTGCGCGACATATGGCACACCTCCACCGCCATGTACTCTCCATCGTGGCGCAAGGCGTCGGCCACCTTCTCCATTCCCCGCGAGGCGCCCCGCACCCGGGAGCCGTGCCCCATCAGTATCACCGCCTGCCTATTGCCATTGTCGCCCATGATTTCACTCCCCATGCTCGCCAGCCAGGATCAGCAACGAATGGACCACGCTCACCGCCAAAGCGCTCCCTCCCCTTCGGCCATCCAAGGCTATGTATGGAATGTCCAGGCTCATCAGCTCTCGCTTGCTCTCCACCACATGGATGAAGCCCACCGGCATGGCGATCACCAGGGCGGGGCGCACTCCATCCTCGGCGATCATCCGGCTTATCTCCATCAGCGCCACCGGCGCGTTGCCAATCACCGCCACTCCACCATCCAGGATATTTTTCGCTCTCCTGGCGGCGTAGAGCGACCTAGGCAATCTGGCGGCTTTCGCCTCCTTGGCCACCTCCGGATCGGCGATATAACAATGAACGTCGTCCTTGGTGTATCCTGGATTGACCAGCGACAGCCTGGCCGCCGATATCCCGGCGCGGATCATGTTGGAGTCGGAGTAAAGCTGGCATTTTCGCCGGAAGGCGGCGATTCCAGACTCGATGGCGCCATCGGAGAAACGAACGTCGTCAATCATTCCGAAATCGGCGGTGGTGTGGATCATCCGTCGGGTCACCACCCATTGCTCCGGTGTCATGTTGTGCTCACCGCGTTCTCTGTCGATCGCCTCGAAGCTCATCTCCTCGATACGCTCCGGAGCTATCGGATTATCCAGAAATTCGTATATGGAAGGCCGCGCCGCCTCCCTGGTCTCTTCGCTCATCCTGTCTTTACCTCCATGATTTGTTCGGCGAACTTTGCCGCAGCCCCGGGCGCCGAGGCGAAATGTATATGCGCATAGCTGGCCAGGGTACGGCCATGCTGATAACCTTCCTGTGATTTTTCTCCATTGCGCGGGCGCACAAGCTCGTACGCCTGGCTCCACTCCGGCTTCGCCGCCGGATCCTCCGTCAGCTCTGAATAGTGGAACCTGTGGCCTCGCAGCCTGTCCCCCTCCGCGCCGAAGAGCGACTGACGGGTGAGCCTGGCCTCTACATATCCGAGCGCCCGGAATCTGCCCAGCATCCTGGTCCATGCGGCCAGCTTTCCCACCAGCGGCCATTTTTTCCCATCTCCATCCTCCACTCCCCGAGAGAGGTAGATCAGTCCGCCGCATTCCGCGTATACGGGTCTGCCGGAGGCGAGGAAACTGCGCGCGGCCTCCAGCATTGTTTTATTTTCAGCCAGCTCTCCCGCATATTGCTCCGGGTAACCCCCGCCGTAATATATGGCGTCCAATCTCTCAGGCAGCCTCCTGTCGCTGAGGGGAGAGAACCGCACAAGCTCCAGCCCGGCGTCCTCCAGAGCCTTCAGGTTGTCGGGGTAGTAGAAATGAAACGCCGAGTCCCATGCCACACCCAGCCTGGCGCGGAAGGGGATGGGCGCCTTTTCAGCCGATATCTTTTCAGCCATGGGGGAGGTCTGCCTGGCCATGGACATCACAGCTTCCAGATCCACGGCCTTTTCCACGGTGTCCGCCAACATGTCCAGCTTCTCTTCCACATCCTCCCTTTGCGTGGCGGTCACCAGCCCCAGATGACGGCTTTTCAGCTCTGGAAATGAGCCCCGGACAATTCCGCCCAGCAGCGGTGGAGCGCCAGGAATTTCCAGAGCGGCTTTCAGCAATGTGGCATGACTGAGGGAGCCCACCTTGTTTGCGATGACTCCGGCCACTTTCACATCGTTGTGGAATCTGGCATACCCCAGCGCCATGGCGGCCAGGCTGCCGGCCATTCCTCCGGCGTCCACCACCAGTATGACGGGAGCCTGCAGGGTGGCGGCCACCTGTGCGGTGCTCCCCTCCAGGGAGCCTGGGGCCATGCCGTCGAACATCCCCATCACCCCTTCCACCACGGCCACATCAGCCCCGGCGGCGGCTTGAGAAAACAGAGTCCCGACATAGTCCCGGCCCATCATCCATCCATCCAGGTTGTGGCACTGTCGCCCGGCGGCCAGTCGCAGGTATGTGGGGTCCAGGAAATCGGGCCCCACCTTGAAAGGGGCGACTTTGATTCCCTTTCGGACAAGAGCCCGAATCAGACCCAGAGAAAAAGAAGTTTTGCCGACCCCGCTTTGGGTTCCTGCGATTACGATTCTGGGTATGTTCAGCATGGCTTTGCACAGAGTGAAAAGAGAAGTGAAAAGAGCGTTTGGGACTGGAGCACGGTGAATAGATAGAGTATTGGGTCGGCATGGCTCGGAAAAGATAATCGAGCGTTCATAAATCCCAGCTCCAGCACAATAGCTGTTACGCTGGAACGCCGATTTCCATTCCTGCGGGCAAGGGTGTTTTTCCACGAAAAACCCTTACATATGTCAGCCACGGGCGAGTCTTCTGGCTCCGGGTTCGTCCTACCGGCCGGCCTTCCCGTCCTTTACTACATAAGACAGTGGCATATTCGGCTTTCGTCCCCCGTCACAGCGGCGGGTCCGCGACGGATTTTAACCGTCTTCCTCAATCAGGCCCCATTCGGGGCCACCCGTGGATTCAGCTTGCATTGTAATCCCTTGCAATGATGTGTCAACATTTATTTCTCGCACTGGGAAATTCACCACAATTCCTACCTGACAGCTATATATTTTTTTTCTTGCCTTTTGCCTGCAATTGTAATACTTTTCATTTACCAACCGTATAACGTGGAGGATGACATGTCGCAGACTTTCAAGGACAGGCTAAAGCTACTTATCCGAGATGACAAGCCTTATGCCTGGGCTCGCAAGGTGGGCATCGAAAAGGGATTGTTCCAGTATTACTGGCAAAAAGAAAAGATCCCCACATACCTAAACCTGATCAAAATACAGAAATACACCGGATGCTCACTGGATTGGCTTTTGACCGGCAAGATGGTGCATTTGGGAAAAATACGTGACCTGCAGATGGTGAAGGAGCCTAAACCGCTCAACGACAGGCTAAACCAGCAAAGAGTGAAGGCGCTGGAGACGGTGGACAAGATATACCTTACACGCAATACCAGCGACATAAAGATCCTGGAGTTGTTCCTGAACAAGCTGGCGACCTCCCCGGCCAAGGGACGCAAATAGGGAAGCTGACCATTGCAACGCCTCCCCGATCGGATTTTAAGCGCAGAGCGCCAATGGCCCTAGTGGCGTTTCTCTCCGCCCATTGAGGCCTTAGAAATTAGCTTCCAGGCCAAACGCCCCCAGAGGTGGTATGCCGCCCACCTCCTCCCGTTGAGTGTAATCCTCGTTATACATGTAGCCGGATATATTATTCCTGGCATAGAGATTCTGGACCTCGAAAAAGATCGACAGCTTCCAGTTATTGTATCTTATGGTCCGGTCGGCTCTGATATCGAGTTGGTGGGCGTCGGGCAGCCGCTCAGAGCCAATAGCGCCATAAATGGGACGCACCCTTCCCGTCTCGTCTGTGAACTTATCCACCACGG
>JAOUNV010000221.1 GCA_029880775.1 Nitrospinota bacterium
GCGCCTGCTGCGCAAAGAAGGTTTCTCGTGTGTGGCGCTGGAGGGAACCTCCGAGGAAGGAATGGGTTCGCCACCGACCGGCGCTGTGGTGGTGGTATTGGGCGGCGAGGGAACCGGCCTGCGCCCTTTGGTGACCAAGCGGTGCGGTCGCTCTATCCGAATCCCCATGACCGGCCGGGTAGGCTCGCTGAATGTATCCGCGGCGGCGGCAGTGGCGTTTCACTGGGTGGTGTCGAGGCGGGGTTGACATTTCAAGGATCTTAGCGTCCTGCCTGTGGCGCGCTCTCACGGTTTTTCATGTTTCCCCTTGTAAATACCCTCCTCGGTTTAAGATAATATAGGCATGGACGAGAGAGAGTACATAAAGAGGATCGCTCCTGGTCGGCGCAATATAAACCAACGTATGGTCCATCGCGGTTTTGTTTTTCCATTCGGCGCTTACCCGGAAGAGCCTTTCGATCAGAGGATCGGGTACGACTCGCGGTACATCGAGGAGAGTGGGCTTTATAACTACGAAATCTCGGTGAGCCACGAGAGGGTTCTTGGTGTCTTCATCGCGCTTCTGGGGCTTTTGCCCAACAAGGCGCATGTGGTGGCCCAGGTCCACACCGACGACTATTACCGGGAATGCGACTCCTACGTCTCCGAAAACGCCATCCCAATGGACAACCTTATCGAATGGGTAGTCGCCTGGCGCGCAGTGACCGCAGATGATGGTTTCTTCGGTATCGGGGCGTTCTGCGAGGATCCCGCGGCGGAGGTTTTTCTGGACGAACATAAGACCATCCATATGTACCACCACGACCCTGATGTGATGGAGTCTACCCTGGAGGGGCTGGGAGTGCCTTTCCGCATGGGGCTGAGATTCTTCTGGGATGAGCCGCACTACCATGAGCCTCTGCCTCTCTCCGACGACGAGGGGGACGATTTTCTATCCGCTTTCGAGGACCTGGCGGACAGCTATGAGCTGATGCTGGAGGAAGAGGAAGAAGTCGATATCGACGAAGATGGCGACCCTATGGAAGTCACCTGCTGGCGAGTTGAGGTGCGAGGCTATCAGCAAAACGGCGTGGAAGGAGGCCCCCGCTCTGGAGGGTTTTACTCCACATATTATCTCAACGCCGCATACCGCTCCGAGGCGGTCGCCCAGGTGGAGTCTTACCTGGAATCCAAACACGAAACGGTGGATCTTTTTTTGCAAATGGCCAGAGTGCCGCTGGAGCTTTTGACGGCAAACCTGAGAAACGCCAACAAACTGCCGAATGAACCTGGAGTGTGGTTCGAAACGGACAAGTATGAATTCGACGGCGATCAAGACGACTGACAGGCCGGAGGCGCCGCTCATGTTCCACACATCACATTTAACAAGCTGGCCTGCCGACCGCAGGGCTGACGGTTGGCGGCCATGATCCGGCCTTGGAGAGGGATTTCCCCAAAGATTGACCCGACGGCTTTTGTCGAGCAGAGCGCCCAAATTATCGGCGATGTGACCATGGGGGCCGAATCCTCCGCCTGGTTCAACACCACTATCCGCGGTGATGTGCACCATATCAGGATCGGGGCGCGGACGAACATCCAGGATGGCTCCGTGCTCCACGTCACGCGGGACACCCATCCATTGATAATAGGGGATGATGTCACAGTGGGGCATTCAGTGACGCTACACGGCTGCACTATAGAGGGGCCTGCGCTCATCGGCATGGGCGCTATCATACTGGACGGCGCGGTGCTGGAGCCTTACGTCTTCGTCGCCGCCGGAGCGCTGGTCCCAGAGGGGATGCGGGTTCCCTCAGGCTCGTTGGTGATGGGGATGCCGGCAAAGGTAAAGCGGCCGCTGACGGATGAAGAGCGGATACGGATCGACCGGTCCGCCACAAGCTACGTGACCTACCGACTCGACTACATGGATGGTGACGGGTAACCTGCTGCTATCTGGCTATACCTGGAAGGAATAGATGAATAAAATAATGATCGGAATGTACATGGTGTCGGCCACCGGAGATTCGCCTACGGAACTCTCCCCATGGCTGATGGACAACCTGCCGTTGATCATGGGCGTGATTTTTCTTCTGCCCCTTCTGATAACCGGCCTGGCGGTCTACAAGATTTTCTTTGCAGGTAGAAAGGACTTGATCCAAAGGCGGGCCAGGGCCTCGGAGGCGGTGGCGCAGGTCGTCAGCATCGAGCAGGCGGTGGGGCAAGCCAGGATTCGTGGAAAGTCCTATATCAAGGTCCGACTGCGCCTGAAAGTGGATGACAGTTTCAGTGGGGATTACGAACTGGATACCGTATGGTGGATAGATTTTCTATTCACCTCGCAGGTCCAGCAGGGGGCTGCTATAAGCATCAAAGTGGAGACCGGGGAGGGTGGTCAGGTGTTCCCCAATGTTCCTTGGGCCGGGATCAGCATGGCGGATCTTTTCTTAGCCAAGTAAAGTTTTGGAATAAGGCTTTTTCCGGATGTGAGCGACAGGCGACAGGGTGAATGAAAAGGCGGTTAGAATCCTGTGAAGAACCGCAGGTAGAACTCGCCGGTCCCCTTGTCCAGCCATTGTTTGTCGGGCCCATATATGGTGTACTCCGGCATAATATTGATCTTGTCATTGATCTTCAGCCAGGCGCCGATGGTGGCGGATTTTTCGGGAGCATTGACAGCGTTGTCTGGCGCCTGCCCACCATCGCCTGGGATATATGTGGAGTAAGACGCGCTCAACCCGAAGTCGGCGCTGATGCCCACCTGGGCCTTGGCGCTGAACTGTGAGGGGGCGTCCCCCTGGGGGGCTTGGTATGCCGAGCCGTGTCCATTCAGGTCCAGTCCCTGCCCGCTCATGTAGACGGTTTTCAGTTTCAGGGAAACGCCAGCCACGGCGCCACTCACACCCGCGTCTATACCCACGGCGCTGGTCTTCAGCGGGATGGAGAAATAGTCCACCCCATCCATATGTGAGGCGCCGCCATCCTGTTTATCACCCATCCTTCCGCCGGCGCCGAACAGGCCGATGGTAAAGTTCAGGCCCCCTGCGTTGGGAGTCAAAGCCAGGCGGTACCACATTTCGGCGCCATTAGAGGAATCGTCGTCTAAAAACATAACAGAGGCTTTCGGATTGAGCCACCCGAAGCTGGCCTGAAAATATTCGCCGGTGAGATAGCCTGAAAGACCGGTGACCTGAGAGCGGGCTTCCGCTCGGTTGTCGTTTCCGGGGTAGAACATCTGGCCCAGCTTGGCTTGCCCAGGTGGTTTAACAGGGCTTCCATGCAGAAGGATGCCCGCGCGCATTTTCTCCTTGGTTGAAAAAGTGACCAGCGCCTGCTCTTTGCCCGAGATCTGGGTGGCGGAAATGTATTGGGCCGCGCTTTTGTAGTGGCAGGAGAAACAGGAGACCTTGGAGTCGCGCGCGAAACTGGGCAAAGCCCAAGCGCCATTTGCGGTAAACGCAAACACCAAGCCAGCGGCAAACAGCGCCGCCCGCAAATTAACTCCCATTGATCCTTTCCTCAAAAGCCTTATAGCTATAACACGCTAATTATATCGTCCTGGCGCTGTAATGTCCATAAGGGAACCTCTGATTATTCGCGATAAAAGCAGTTTTAATAAAATGCTATTAGCATAATCACACAGGAGCTTTCCCGTGATTCAGCCCTGCTTTTTGATCTTTCGAACCGTTACGATAGGTTGACAAGCTCGGTGATCCGGCGCAAAGCTTGAATCCGTGGTTGACTGGGAGGGCTTTCGCCCAATTCTGGAAACGATTAGTCTGGCTTGACAAGCAAGTCCGGCCGCAACGGGGCACTGCATTTTGACAGGGAATAAATAAAACACCCTGGCTGCAAGTGATAAAACCGGTTATCAGACGGGGAATATGTTCAGGTTATGAAACCATATCTAGTATGTTGAAAGAGTTAAAAAAATAGTAAGCCGAGTTGAGGGAAGGCAGGTCATCATCCGTGTCCTTGGCTTCCCAATAGGCGCGAGGGATGGCGAAATGGTCCAGCATGAGAGTTCTTTTGCCACAGAACTGGGGTAAAACTAATTCAATCGCTCGCGTTGCCCGGCCTATCTCCCCCCGCTTCTTCCCTCCCCCTCTTCCTTCAGATATTTTTCCAGCTCGGCGATTCTTTCTCCCAACGCGACCTTGTACTTGTAGTCGATATCCTTTTCCCTGATCTTCCTGCGCAGGCCAATAAAAAGCTTCAACGCCTCCTCCGGCAGTCCGAAATGCTCATCCATCAGGTTGGCCAGCAGATATCTTGCGTCCAGTTCCTCCGGGTAGGTCTCTATGATCTCCATATATTTGTCGCGAGCCATGGAGAACTGGCCAGCGCGGGTGTATCCCCCCGCCAGCGAATACATCCCTTTGGTGATGGCTTTGTGGTTCATCTGGCGGGAGCCGGAATGATATAGCCCCCCCATCGTCCC
>JAOUNV010000222.1 GCA_029880775.1 Nitrospinota bacterium
AACGACTCGGTGAACATAATGCTCTCTCACAATCCGGATATCAACGATGACGTGCTGCCCCAGATGAGGATCGACCTTATCCTCTCCGGCCATACCCACGGCGGGCAGATCTATCTTCCATTCATCGGGTGCCCGGTGGTCCCAAGCAAGTTCGGGCAGAAATATATCGCAGGACTGGTGCGCGATGGCGAAAGACAGACCTATATCACCAGGGGAGTGGGCCATCTGCTGGCCCCGATCCGGATCAACTGCCCGCCGGAAGCCACCATCATCACTCTGGAAAAAGCGGCATGAACGCGCAGAGCTCATATACCCAAGGGCCGATCACCCTTTTGCAGGGGGATATCACAGCCCTGGATACCGACGCTATAGTCAATCCCTCCAACACCAGCTTGTACCTTGGCGCGGGAGTCTCCGGCGCCATCCGCGCAAAAGGGGGCGACGAGATTCAGACGGAAATGGACAAGCTGGGGGGATGCGAGGTGGGGGGCGCCAAGGCGACCGGCGCGGGAAAACTGAAAGCTCGATACGTGATCCACGCCGTGGGCCCCCGAATGGGAGAGGGGGACGAGGACGCCAAGCTGAAAAACGCCACGGTGGAGTCTATGAAAAGAGCTTCGGAGCTGGGGTTGATGTCGATAGCCTTCCCCGCCATCTCCACCGGGATATTCGGCTATCCGGTGGACCGATGCGCCAAAGTGATGATCGGCGCGGTTATGGATCTATTCGATTCCGGCCAAGCGGGGGGCGTGATGAAGGTCGTGTTCTGCCTGTGGGGCGACGAAGCTTACGAGACTTTCCAGCGGAGCCTGAAGAAGCGTTAATCCGTCGCGGAGTAAGTCTTTCGTATCACCAACGCAAGATTCAAGGCGAGGAATATCCTGGAAAACCCTTTTTTTCCGATTCCCGCCCTCGCTTCCGAACCGGTCTCGTAGGCGTTCAGGTAGATGGACCCATACTTCGCCTTGAACGGGGCAGAGTATCGTTTCCGTTTGTTCATCAGTAGACTCCTCAAATGGCTCGGATATCCACCTTACAGACTGTCCGAAATCTGGGGTCTACCCCTGCCTGCACCATCCCCACCACGATAGAGGCGCGTTTTCCATCCTTTGGTTTTGAAAACAGCAAAACCAATTGAGGTATCCCCTCCCTGGGATTTTTGTATGGGCCACTTTCCATTCCACGTCGTGAGGTCTGTGAAACCTTTTCAATTTATAATCGAAAACGGCTTTTACGCCTCCAATTCCAAATCGAATTCGCCGTTGGCCCAGATTGATGGTAGAATCGCTAAGGCGCTTCCGGGATGCATTCATGAGCCTCAATCATATTTTTCTTTCTTTGGGACAACCATGCGGACTTTAAAGCATCTTTTCTCTAACAACAGAAATTGGGCCGACAGGACAAAGGTAACCAATCCTGATTTCTTTACAAAGCTTTCCAGGCAGCAGAACCCTGAATATCTGTGGATTGGCTGCTCCGATAGCCGAGTGCCGGCCAACGAGATCGTCGATCTGGCGCCTGGCGAAATATTTGTCCACCGCAACATCGCCAATCTGGTCATCCACACAGACCTGAACTGCTTGTCGGTGATTCAATACGCCGTGGAGCTTTTGAACATACAGCACATTATTGTTTGTGGCCATTATGGATGCGGGGGTGTCAAAGCCGCCATTGAGAGCCAGGAACATGGACTGATAGACAACTGGCTTCGAAACATCAAGGATGTATACAGGTACCATCAGGATCAGATAGATGATCTTCAAGATGATAAAGCGAGATTCGATCTGCTGTGCGAGCTAAACGTGGTGGAGCAGGTCTCCAATATTTGCCACACCACCATTGTCCAGAACGCATGGAAATCGGGCCAGAAAGTGGCTGTGCACGGTTGGATTTACGGTATCGATGACGGGATATTGAAGGACCTGAATGTTTGCATCACCAACCCGGACGAAATATCGAGTATTCATCGGATTAAGTGATCCGCCATCAGCGAGGGTGATCGATTCATTTGGCGCCTTGCCCCCTCTCCCCATTCCGAAAATGGAAATTCGCCGCCGGGGGCGATTAATGATAAAATGCTTGGCCTATAGGTCAATTCATCATATCTGGGAGAATAAATGGAATTTCCGCAATACAGGCCCCGCAGATTAAGGGCTTCCGCCAATATACGCAGAATGGTCCGGGAAACACGTCTTAGCCCGGATATGTTCATATACCCTCTCTTTGTCCATTACGGAAAAGGTGTCAAGGACGAGATCAGCTCCATGCCCGGCAACTTCCGCCTCTCTGTGGACAACCTGGCCGCAGAAGTCAAGATCGCCCACGCTCTCGGCATTCCCGGGGTCATTTTATTTGGCATCCCGGAGCATAAAGACGAGATGGGAACCGAGGCGTACAACCCGGACGGAATCATTCAGCAGGCGATAAAGGAGATTAAAAACGCCGTCCCGGAGATGGTGGTGATCACCGATGTCTGCATCGATGAATTCACCAGCCACGGCCACTGCGGTGTGGTGGATGAGAAGTCGGGCGAAATATTAAACGACCCAACCTTGGATCTGCTGGCGAAAATGGCTCTCACCCACGCCGATTGCGGCGCGGACATCGTGGCCCCCTCGGACATGATGGACGGACGGGTCGGCGCCGTGCGCGATGCGCTGGACGAAAACGACCATGGAAATGTGGCGATCATGTCTTACGCCGCCAAATACGCCTCCGGATACTATGGCCCTTTCCGCGAGGCCTGCGACTCGTCTCCCCAGTTCGGAGACCGCTCCACATACCAGATGGACCCAGCCAACACCCGGGAGGCGATCCGCGAGGTGACCCAGGATGTTATGGAGAACGCCGACATCGTCATGGTAAAGCCCGCCCTCCCCTACCTGGATATCATCAGGGTGATCCGCGATCGCTTCGACCATCCCCTGGCGGCCTACAACGTCTCCGGCGAATACGCCATGATAGAGGCGGCCGGGCGCAATGGATGGATCGACAGGGATCGTGTGATGCTGGAGACACTGCTCTCCATCCACCGCGCGGGAGCGGACATGATACTGACATACTTCGCCAAGGACGCCGCCCGGTTGCTCAACGGATGAAGGGCATGGCCTGAAGCGATGCCTACTATCATACAAGCTCTGCTAAACGGACCCGATTCATGGGGTGTCACCGACGAGGAGCAGACGCTAAAATATGCGGTGGATGATCTTGGGTTGCCGGGCGACAAGGCGCTGTTCCGTGGAATAAGCATCAACGCGCCATCCGCAGTGGTATTCCGCTGGCTGTGCCAGCTGCGGGCCGCGCCATACAGCTATGACCTGCTGGATAACTTTGGCAGGCAAAGCCCCAGGGAACTGACCCCGGGACTTGACGACCTGGCGGCTGGGCAGACCTTTATGTTCATATTCAACCTGGAGCGGTTCGAAACCAACAAAAGCATAACCCTTCGCGTGAAACCATTCATCTCCCTGGGCGGCAGGATGGGGGACACGGCGCTAAGCTATGATATCGTTGACGCTGGCGCAGGATCGGTGCGCCTGCTGGTGAAAATAGTGATCAAATACGCCTGGGGCCCACTAAGCTGGCCCACCCGGCTGGCGTTGCCTCCCGGTGATCTGGTGATGATGCGCAAGCAACTTTTCACGATCAAGGAACTGGCGGAGCGACAGGCGAGCATGCTAAGCCAAATCGTATGAGCGATAGCGACAGACGCTACGGATCGTCATATGCCACCAGACATGGGAGGGAATATGGCGATTTCGTCCTCATCTCCCACCATATCTTCCTGCCCGGCCATCTGCTGGTTTATGGCGTAAAGAAACGCCCCGGCGGACAAAAAGCCAGGGTCGATGCCATGAATCGTAGCGGCTTCTTCCAATACGTTGCGCACTTTCTTGCGATCAGCTATCCTGACTTGCAGTTCGCTGGCGCCGAATTTGTCACTTAAAGAAGCGAAAAGACGAATTATTGCCATATAACTATAACGAAATGATGTACAATATTAGGCTAATTATAATCTAACATAAAAGCCCGAGCTAATGGACCTTATTCCCCCGGTTATCCTTTTCATTGGCCCCTCCGGCAGCGGCAAAACTGTCCTGGTGGAAAAGGTTATCGCCAGAATGCGCCAAGAGGAAATAAAAGTGGGCGCCATAAAAAGGTCGCACCACGATGTGGATCTGGACACCATGGGCAAAGACTCATGGAGATTCAAGGAATCTGGCGCCAACCCCGTGCTGCTGGCCGGCGACGAAATGCTCGGTTTTATCGAACGCCCCTTCGGCTTTATCACCCTGTCTTCAACCCTCAAGTTCTTTGTCAACAAAGCGGACATCGTCATCGTGGAGGGGTTCAAGAACGAGCCGATAAAAGAATTCGAAAGCTTCCGCTTCCTCCTTGGCCCTCCAT